>JAOPYB010000324.1 GCA_025964835.1 Nocardioides sp.
TCGAGGAGTCCACCGGCATCGCGTTCGCGGTGGAGAACATGTACCCCTGGCGGGCGTCCTCGCGCCGCGGCATGGAGATGTACCTGCCGGGCTGGGACCCGTCGGAGGAGCCCTACGCCAACACCACCATCGACCTCTCGCACGCCGCGATCGCCAAGTCCGACGTGATCGAGATGGCCGAGCGGCTCGGGCCCCGGCTCAGGCACATCCACCTGACCGACGGCAGCGGGTCGCCCAAGGACGAGCACCTGGTGCCGGGCCGGGGCGCGACGGGCGCGGCGGCGTTCCTCGGCCACCTCGCGCGGACCGGGTTCGCCGGCGAGATCATCGTCGAGATCAACACCCGCAAGTGCGGCAGCCGCGAGGAGCGGGAGGCCGACCTGCGCGAGTCGCTGGAGTTCGCCCGCGAGCACCTCGCGGTGGCCACCCCGTGAGCGGGCCGTGACCTCGGCCGCCCCGCGCCGCGGCCGTCGCCCCGGGGCGCCCGACACCCGCGCGGCCATCCTGGCCTCGGCTCGCGAGCTGTTCGCGGCGTCCGGCTATGCCGGTACGTCGATGCGCGCGGTCGCCGCCGCGGCCGGTGTCGACGCGGCGCTGGTCCACCACTACTTCGGCGCCAAGGACGACCTGTTCCTCGCGGCCCTGCAGGTGCGCGTCGACCCCCGGGTGGCGATGCTCCCCGTCATCGAGGGCGGCGTCGACGGTGCGGGGGAGCGGCTGATGCGGGTGTTCCTCTCGGTGTGGGACGACGAGGACAGCCGGCTCCCGCTGCTCGCCCTGTTCCGCGGCATCGTCGAGCCCAACGGCCAGCAGCTGGTGCGCGACGGGTTCGTCCGGATGGTGCTCGGCCCGGTCGGCGCCGCGCTCGACCTCGACCAGGCCGAGCGGCGGATGACGCTCGTGGCCTCACAGCTGGTCGGCATCGTGGTGCTCCGCTACCTGGTGCTGGTCGAGCCACTCGTCTCGATGCCCGCCGACGAGCTCGTGGCGACGTACGCCCCCACGCTGCAGCGCTACCTCGCCGGCCCGCTGCCGTAGCCCGGGCCTGCCACACGAGCCTCGGCAGCCACACCGATGTCTCGGAACTCGCGCTCCTCACAAGAAGCTTCACGACAGGACCGCCAGTTTCACCGCCTGGGCGGTGAAACTGTCTTGCCAGCGCGCACTGCTCGGGTGCACAATTCATCACATGATGAAAAACGCGGTGGAGGTGCACGACCTGGTCGTCGTCCGCGGCGGCCGGGAGGTCCTGCGGAACCTCGACATCACCATCGGCGGCGGTGTGACCGGGCTGCTCGGCCCGTCGGGCTGCGGCAAGTCCACGCTGATGCGCGCGCTGGTCGGCGTCCAGAAGCTCGCCGGCGGCGGCGTGCGAGTCCTCGGTGAGGAGGCCGGCAGCGCCGGGCTCCGCGCCCGGATCGGCTACGTCACCCAGGCCTCCAGCGTGTACGACGACCTGACGGTCGCCGAGAACCTCCTCTTCTTCGCCCGCGTACTCGGTGTCGACCGCTCGGCGGTCGACCGGGTGGTCGAGGCCGTCGACCTCGCCAGCCACCGCGACCAGGTCGTCGGGCGGATGTCCGGCGGCCAGCGCTCCCGCGCCAGCCTGGCCGTCGCCCTGCTCGGCACCCCGGGCCTCCTGGTCCTCGACGAACCGACGGTCGGCCTCGACCCGGTGCTGCGGCGAGACCTCTGGGCGCTGTTCCACCGGATCGCCGACGCCGGCGCCTCGGTCTTCGTCTCCAGCCACGTGATGGATGAGGCGGAGCGCTGCGACCGGCTCCTGCTGATGCGGGAGGGGCGGATCATCGCCGACGGGTCCCCGGACGAGATCCGTCGGAAGACCGGCTCCGACGACATCGAGTCGGCATTCCTCGCGATCGTCAGCGAGGACGCCGCATGAACTCACAGCACGAGGCCGCGCGCTCCGCTCGCGCCTCCGCGGGGACCCCGATCAGTCCCAGGATCACCCTCGCCGTGGCCGGCCGGGTGCTCACCCAGCTGCGTCGCGACCGCCGCACGCTGGCCATGCTCCTGGTCCTGCCGTGCCTGCTGATCTCGCTGCTCTGGTGGATGTTCGACGCCACCCAGGGCTCGGTCTTCGACCGGGTGGGCCCGGCGCTGCTCGCGATGCTCCCCTTCATCATCATGTTCCTGGTGACCAGCGTGACCACGCTGCGCGAGCGCTCCAGCGGCACCCTCGAGCGCCTGCTCGCGATGCCGATGGGCAAGCTCGACTTCCTGGTGGGCTACGCCCTCGCGTTCGGGGCCGTCGCCGCCGCCCAGTCGGTCCTGGCGGTCGGCATCAGCGTCGGCCTCCTCGACCTCGACGTCGCCGGGCCGGTCTGGCTGCTGACCCTCGTCGCCGTCGCCGACGCCGTGCTCGGCACCGCCCTCGGCCTCTTCGTCAGTGCCTTCGCCCAGACCGAGTTCCAGGCGGTGCAGTTCATGCCGCTGCTGGTCATCCCGCAGATCCTGCTGTGCGGGCTGTTCGTGCCGCGGGAGCAGCTGCCCGACGTCCTCGGCGGGGTCAGCGACGTGCTCCCGCTGTCCTACGCGGTGGACGCGATGCAGCGCCTGACCCGGACGTCGCGCACCGGCGAGGTCTGGCAGGACGTGGCCGTGGTGGCGGGCTTCGCCCTCGGCGGCCTGGCCCTCGGCGCTGCCACCCTTCGACGGCGTACGGCGTAGCCTGTGGATGCTCTGCTGGGGGTCAGCGGGGCACCGACCCAGGAGGACCGTTGTCCCTGCTCCGCCAGCCGTTGCTGCTCCTCGCGCGCAGCCAGCGGATCAAGAAGCTCGTCAGCACCATGCCCGTCTCGGCTGGCATCGTCAGCAGCTACGTGCCCGGTGAGTCGACCGACTCGGCGGTCGACGCGACCGCGACGCTGGTCGACGACGGGCTGCGGGTGACCCTCGACTTCCTCGGGGAGGACACGCTCGACTCCGAGCAGGCCGACGCCACCGTGGCGGCCTACCTCGACGTGCTCAGCCACCTCGCCGGCCGCGGCCTCACCCGCAACGCCGAGGTCTCGGTGAAGCTGTCCGCCATCGGCCAGGCGCTGCCCGACTCCGTCGCCGGCGGTGGCCACAAGATCGCCCTCGAGAACGCCCGCACCATCTGCCGTGCGGCCCGCAACGCCGGCACCACGGTGACCCTCGACATGGAGGACCACACCACCACCGACTCGACGCTTTCGATCCTGCGCGAGCTGCGCAAGGACTTCCCCGAGACCGGCGCCGTGCTGCAGGCCTACCTCCACCGCACCGAGGCCGACTGCCGCGCGCTGGCCTACGAGGGCTCGCGGGTCCGCCTGTGCAAGGGCGCCTACCAGGAGCCCGAGTCGGTCGCCTTCCAGTCGAGGCTCGACGTCGACAAGTCCTACGTCCGCTGCCTCAAGGTGCTCCTCGCCGGCCAGGGCTACCCGATGGTCGCGACCCACGACCCGCGGATGGTCGAGATCGCCTCGTCGCTGGCCAGTCGTTACGGCCGCGCCCAGGGGTCCTACGAGTACCAGATGCTCTACGGCATCCGCCCCGACGAGCAGAAGCGCCTGGCGTCCAGCGGGGAGGCCGTCCGGGTCTACGTCCCCTACGGCCAGGAGTGGTACGGCTACCTCATGAGACGTCTCGCGGAGCGCCCCCAGAACCTGTCATTCTTCCTGAAGTCCCTGGTCTCGAAGAAGTAGGTCACACCATGAGCGAGCAGGCGCAGACCGCGATCCTCGGCGCCGGCGTGATGGGCGAGACGCTGCTGTCCGGGCTCGTCCGGGCCGGCCGCCGCGTCGACAAGCTGCTGGTCGGCGAGAAGCGCGCCGACCGCGCCCGCGAGCTCGAGGAGCGGTACGGCGTCGCCGTCGTCTCCAACGCCGAGGCCGCCCGCAAGGCCGACACCGTCGTCCTGGTCGTCAAGCCCCAGGACATGGGCGCACTGCTCGAGGAGATCGCCGGCGAGCTCCGCCCCGGCCAGCTCGTCGTCTCGCTCGCCGCCGGCATCACGACCGCCTTCATCGAGTCCCGCGTGCCCGCCGGCGTCGCGGTCGTCCGGGTGATGCCGAACACACCGGCACTCGTCGACGAGGGCATGGCCGCGATCTCGCCCGGCTCCCACTGCGACGACCAGCACCTCGCCGAGGTCGAGACCCTGATGGCCTCGGTCGGCAAGGTGGTCCGGATCCCCGAACGCCAGCAGGACGCCGTCACCGCGATCAGCGGCTCCGGACCGGCGTACATCTTCTTCGTCGTCGAGTCCATGATCGAGGCCGGCGTGCACCTCGGCCTGCCGCGTGCCACCGCCACCGAGCTGGTCGTGCAGACCGTGGTCGGCTCGGCGAAGATGCTCCGCGAGACCGGCACCCACCCGACCGTCCTGCGAGAGCAGGTCACCTCGCCCGCCGGCACGACCGCGGCCGCCCTGCGCGAGCTCGAGATCCACCGGGTCCGCGCCGCCTTCCTGGCCGCCATGGAGGCCGCGCGCGACCGGTCGCGCGCGCTCGCCGAGGGCAGCTGAGCCGAGAGGCCGGCCACCCTCGATGAACGCCGGCCGCCTGCCGCTCGCCTGGGGAGCCACCCCCGAGGACCTCGCCCGCCCCTACCCGGCCGACACGGCGCTCGACGGGCCGGTGCTGGCCCTCACCCGCGCCATCGCGGTTGATGCGCCCCAGGAGCTGACCTGGCGGTGGCTCTGCCAGATCGCGGTCGCGCCGTACTCCTACGACTGGATCGACAACCTCGGCCGTCAGAGCCCGCGCACGCTCACCCCCGGCGCCGACCGGCTGAGGGTCGGTCAGACGATGGCGGTCGTCTTCGAGCTGGTCTCGTTCGACGAGCCGCACCAGTGGACCGCGGTCACGGGCCGGCGCGGGCGCAGCCTGTTCGGTGCGGTCGCGATGACGTTCGCCGCCGAGCCGGTCGGGACCACCGGGTCCGCCTCGCGGATCGTCTGCCGGCTGGCCGTGACCCGAGGCGGGCCGGTGGCGTGGACGCGTGCCCGGCTGCTCGCGTGGGGCGACCTGGTCATGATGCGGCGCCAGCTGCTCAACCTGAAGGGTCTCGCCGAGCGCGACGCCCGCCAGTGACCGACCGGCCCGGAGAGCCGGTGCCAGACTGGCGGGATGGAGACCCGCCGCCCGTCCGAGGACCGCTTCGCCGACCTGCCCGACTTCGCGTGGGAGCCGTCGTACGCCGAGATCCCGGACGGTGACGGCGGCACGCTGCGGATGGCGTACGTCGAGGCCGGCCCCGCGGACGGACCGGTCGTGCTGCTGCTCCACGGTGAGCCGACCTGGTCGTTCCTCTACCGCCACGTCATCCGGGTGCTGGCCGCCGCGGGCCTCCGCGCCGTCGCGCCGGACCTGGTGGGCTTCGGGCGCTCCGACCAGCCGACGACGCCCGCCGACCACTCCTATGCGCGGCACGTGGAGTGGACGCGGGCCCTGGTCCTCGACCACCTCGACCTGCGTGACGTCACGGTGGTCGGCCAGGACTGGGGCGGGCTGATCGGGCTGCGACTGGTCGCCGAGCATCCCGACCGGTTCGCCCGTGTGGTCGCCGCCAACACCGGCCTGCCGACCGGCGACCTCGACATGCCCGAGGTCTGGTGGATGTTCCGCAACGCCGTCGCGAACGCCGAGACCCTCGACGTCGGCCGCCTCGTCGCGGCCGGCTGCGTCCGCGGGCTCGACGACGCCGCGCGGGCGGCGTACGACGCGCCGTTCCCCGACGAGGCGTCCAAGGTCGGCCCCCGCGTGATGCCCACGCTGGTCCCGACCCGACCGGACGACCCCGCCGCCGCGGCCAACCGGGCCGCGTGGGTGGTCCTGACCCGGTGGACCAAGCCGTTCCTCACGGCGTTCAGCGACGGCGACCCCATCACCGGGGCGATGGCGCCGATCCTGCGCCGGCTGGTCCCCGGCGCCGGGGGTCTGGAGCACCCCGTGGTCGCGAACGCCGGCCACTTCCTGCAGGAGGACGCCGGCGAGGAGCTCGGACGGATCGTCGCCGACTTCGTCCGGGGCTGACCGAAACCCGGAGGCGCCCACGGGCCGGCGGTCACACGATCGAGCGATGACCCCACTCCACCACCGCGTCGACGGCTCCGGCCCCACGGTCGTCCTGCTCCACGCCGGCGTCGCCGACCTGCGGATGTGGGACGCCCAGGTCGCCGAGCTCGTGCCCGGCCACGCCGTCCTCCGCTGCGACCTGCGCGGCTTCGGGCGGAGCCCGCTGGAGGGCGGTGCGTCCTACTCCGACGCCGAGGACGTCCTCGCCCTGCTCGACGAGCTGGGGATCGAGCGGTGGTCGCTCGTCGGGGCGTCGTACGGCGGGTACGTCGCCCAGCAGGTCGCCTCCGCCGCCCCGGAACGGCTCGACCACCTGGTGCTGCTGGCCGCGCCGGCGGACCTCGCGGAGCCGGACGAGGCGCTGCGCGGCCTCTGGCGCGAGGAGCGTGCCCTGGTCGACGCCGGGGACCTGGACGGCGCGACCGACCTCGATGTCGCGGCCTGGCTGGGGCCGGACGCCGACCACGACGCCCGCGACCTGGTCTGGCGGATGCAGCGGGCGGCCTTCGAGCACCAGGTGCCGGCGGGGGAGGTCGACAGCCGCGACCTGCCCATCGACCTCGCCGCGATCACGGCACCCGCCACCGTCGTCGCGGGTGCCCACGACTTCGCGTTCTTCACGGCCAACGCCGTCGCGCTCGTCGAGCTGCTGCCGCGCGCCGAGCTGGTCGAGCTGCCCTGGGCCGGCCACCTGCCGTCGCTGGAGCGGCCGTTCGAGACCGCCCACCTGGTCCGCGCCGCCCTGCTGGACTGACGCCGGGCGCCGCTGACTCCCAGCTCCATCACGTGAAGTTGTCGAACCGACACTTCACACGGTGAATTCACCATGTGAGGTGTCGGTTCGCCTGCATCACGTGATGAGGCGGCGGCCCCTCAGCCGAGCCCGATCGCGGCCTCGGCGGCGGCGAGGACGGGAGCGGTGACCTCGCGGCAGCGGGCCGCCCCCGCCGCGAAGACCGCGCTCACGTGCGAGGCGTCGGCGGCGAGGTCCGCATAGCGCGCCTGGATCGGCTCGAGCTCCGCCACGACCGCGTCGGTCACCGCCTTCTTCAGGGCGCCGTACGTCGCGATGCCCTCCGCCGAGCCGCCGCACGCGAGGAGGATGTCGAGCAGGTTGGTGACCCCCGGCTTCGCCTGTCGGTCGGCGCGCACGGCGCCGGCACCCGTCTCCGAGTCGGTCACCGCCCGCGCCACCTTGCGGCGTACGACGTCCGGCGGGTCGAGCAGGTGGATGACCCCGCCGCCGTCGGTCACCGACTTGCCCATCTTCGTCCGCGGGTCCGCGAGGTCCATGACCCGGGCGCCGGACGCGGGCGTGGTGATCTCGGGGACCGTGAACACCTGCCCGTAGGTGTTGTTGAAGCGCAGCGCCAGGTCGCGCGTCAGCTCGACGTGCTGGCGCTGGTCGTCACCGACCGGGACCTGCTCGGGGCGGTACAGCAGGATGTCGGCAGCCATCAGCGCGGGGTAGGTGTAGAGCGACACCCGCGTGGAGCTGACCCCCCGGCCCTTCTCCTTGAACTGGATCATCCGGTTGAGCTCGCCGGTGTAGGCCGTGCACTCGAGCAGGTAGGCGAGCTGGGTGTGCGCCGGGACGCGGCTCTGCACGAACAGGGTCGATTCGTCGAGACCGGTGGCGAGCAGCAGCGTCGCCAGCTCCCGGGTCAGGCCACGCACCCCCGCGGGGTCGTGCGGGACGGTCAGGGCGTGCAGGTCGGCGATGCCGAAGAAGCAGTCGGCCTCGCGCTGGCCGGCGGCCATGGGTCTCAGGGCGCCCAGCAGGTTTCCGAGGGTCGGGTGGCCGGTCGGCTTGAGCAGCGAGAGCCGGCGGGTGGTGGGGTGCGTCGCGGTGGTCATGGGGTGCTCCTGTGGGTGTTGGCCCACGACCGACCGGTTCCCCCGAAAATGCAGAACGGCCGCCCGAGGGCGGCCGTGTGAGGTCGTGCTTCGATCTCGGGTCGCCGGTCAGGCGGCCCGCCAGGTGGTCGAGATGAGGTTCGGCACGCCTCCAGCATGCCACGGCCCAGCGGATGGCACGCCCGGTCCGGCATCGGGACCGGCGGGTAGCGTGCGTCACATGCCCGACTGCCCAGGCCCCGCGACGGTGGTCTTCGACAACAGCCTCACGGAGTACAACTTCGGCCTCGGGCACCCGATGTCGCCGATCCGGGTCGACCTCACGATGCGGCTCGCCCGCGAGCTCGGGGTCCTCGACCGGGGACTGCGGCTCGTCGACGCCCCGATGGCCGAGGACGACCTGGTCGCGACGGTCCACGCCCGGGAGCTCATCGAGGCCGTCACCCGCTGCGGCACGGTCCCCGGTGCGACCGACGAGGCTCGCGGGCTCGGCACCGAGGACGACCCCGTCTTCGAGGGGATGCACCACGCGGCGGCCCACGTCGTCGGCGCCACCGTCGAGGCGTGCCGACAGGTCTGGAGCGGCGAGAGCCTGCACTCGGCCAGCATCGCCGGCGGGCTGCACCACGCGATGCCCGACCGGGCGAGCGGCTTCTGCGTCTACAACGACGTCGCGGTCGGCATCCGGTCGCTGCTCGACCAGGGCGCCGAGCGGGTCGCGTACGTCGACATCGACGTCCACCACGGCGATGGCGTCGAGAAGATCTTCTGGGACGACCCGCGGGTGCTGACGATCAGCCTCCACGAGACGGGACAGATGCTCTTCCCGGGCACCGGCTTCCCGCACGACTCCGGTGGCCCCGGCGCCCCCGGGAGCGCGGTCAACGTCGCGCTGCCGCCCGGCACCGGCGACGCGGGCTGGCTGCGCGCGTTCCATGCCGTGGTGCCGCCGCTGCTGCGCGAGTTCGCGCCCGAGGTGCTGGTGACCCAGCACGGGTGCGACTCCCACATCGAGGACCCCCTCGCCCACATGATGCTGACGGTCGACGGCCAGCGGGCGGCGTACCTCGCCCTGCACGACCTCGCCCACGAGGTGGCCGACGGCCGCTGGGTGGTCACCGGTGGTGGTGGCTACGCCCTCGTCGAGGTGGTGCCGCGGGCCTGGACCCACCTGCTGGCCATCGTCGGCGGGCACCCGCTGGACCCGCAGACAGCCACCCCCGACGGCTGGCGCGAGTACGTCCGCGACGTGCTGGGCCGGACGGCGCCGCACCGGCTCACCGACGGCCGGACGCCGGCCTACCGCGACTGGTCCGAGGGCTACGACCCGGACACCTGGCTGGACCGGGCGATCCACGCCACGCGCACGGAGATCTTCCCGTTGCACGGCCTCGACCCCCTCCCGTGAGCGCGGAACATAGCCCTCCCGGGGGACAAATCAAGGGGACACGCCGAGAGTCTCTCAAGTTTCACCAGACAACCTCTTCCCCATCAGTCACATCAGGCTCTATTCTCACCACACGCGACGCGTGCAATCACCGGCGGGGAAGTCGGTGGCGCGTTGCAAAGAAAGTCGGTGCACGATGGCTACCAACTCCGGGGACATCTCCGAATCGAAGTTCCTGACCGTTGCCGAGGTGGCCGCGATGATGCGCGTCTCCAAGATGACCGTCTACCGCCTGGTCCACAACGGCGAGCTGCCCGCCGTCCGCGTGGGCCGCTCGTTCCGCGTCCTCGAGGAGGACGTCGACGAGTACCTCCGCAAGAGCTTCTACAGCGCCGGCTGACGCGCGACCCAGGCCCCTCTCACCTGCTGCGCTCTCACGCTTCGCACGGTGCCGTCCTGCTGGCTCTCGCAGTTCGAGCACTCCGCTGCGCTCCGCGCTCTCACGCTTCGAGCCAGGACCCACTCGGATTCTGCTGCCCGCACATCGCCCGATAGGCTGTGCGGGTCCTCCGGGCGTCTCCTCGGAGCGACCGAACAGCATTGTGAAAGGTTTCCCGTGGGTTCTGTCATCAAGAAGCGGCGCAAGCGCATGGCCAAGAAGAAGCACCGCAAGCTGCTGAAGAAGACGCGCGTCCAGCGCCGCAAGCTCGGCAAGTAAGCCCGGGCCGGTCATGGGCGCGGGCAGGGTCGTGCTGGTCACCGGGGTCTCGCGAGACCTCGGCCGGCGCTTCGCGCGTGCCGTGGCCGCCGACCCCTCCGTGGGCCGGGTCATCGGCGTCGACGTCGTCCCGCCCCGCGGTGACATCGGCGACGTCTCCTTCGTGCGCGCGGACATCCGCAACCCGGTCATCGCGAAGATCCTCGCGAAGGAGGACGTCGACACCGTCGTCCATATGAGCGTGATCGCGACCCCGGGCAGTGCCGGGGGCCGCAACACGATGAAAGAGCTCAACGTCATCGGGACGATGCAGCTCCTCGCGGCGTGCCAGAAGGCCCCGAGCCTCCAGCACCTGGTTGTGAAGTCGACGACCACCGTGTACGGCGCCAGCAGCCGCGACCCCGCCATGTTCACCGAGGACATGGAGCCGCGCCGAGCCCCCCGGGCCGGCTACGCCAAGGACGTCGCCGAGATCGAGGGCTACGTCCGCGGCCTCGCCCGTCGCCGTCCCGACGTCCGGGTGACCACGATCCGGGCCGCCAACGTGATCGGCCCGCACGTGACGAGCCCGATCACGTCGTACTTCCGGCTCCCCGTGATCCCCACGGTGCTCGGCCACGACCCCCGGCTGCAGTTCCTGCACGAGCAGGACCTGATGGACGTGCTCCAGCACGCGGTCGCCACCGACGTCCCCGGCACGTTCAACGTCGCCGGCGACGGGATCGTGATGCTGTCGCAGGCGATCCGCCGCCTCCAGCGCCCGTCGGTGCCGATGCCCGCCTTGGCGGTGGGCAGCCTGGGCTCCGCGCTGCGCTCCGCCCGGGTCGCCGACTTCTCCCCGGAGCAGCTCGGCTTGCTCACCTACGGCCGCGGCGTCGACACGACCCGGATGCGCGAGATCCTCGCCTTCCACCCGAGGTTCTCCTCCGCCGAGGCGTTCGCCGACTTCGGCTCCCTGCTGCCTCCGACCGGTGGCCGTTCCGAGAGGGTCCTGGCCGGGCTCGCCCGCGCCCTCCCCGCACCGCCCCCCGCAGACCAGCCGGCAGGAGCAGACCATGGGTGACGCCGAGATCATCCCGATCGGCACCCGTGGCCGGCCGGGCCGCGGGACGGGCAAGCAGCCCTCCACCGCCGCGCGGGACCTCGCACCGAACCGCAAGCCGGTCGCCAAGCCGACCTCACGACCGACCCCCGCCAGCCGCAAGCCGCCCGTCAAGAAGGCCCCCGCCCAGGTCCCGGCCGCCGCCACGGCGCCCGTCGAGCGTCCGCCCGCCCGGCCCGCGACCACGACCCGGGACCGTGGCCCGCTGGCCGGCATCCCCGCCGGGGACTGGCTGGCTGCGTTCCAGCACGCCGCACTGGAGATCTTCGGCGACCGGGCGGAGATGCAGCTCGCCCGCTTCCTCGCCTTCCTGCGCCGCCGGCTCACCGGCGACTACGTCGTCGACGAGTACGGCTTCGACCAGGAGGTCACCCAGCGTTTCTTCATGGCCGCGCTGCGCCCGATCGCGGAGAAGTGGTTCCGCATCGAGGTCCGCGGTGCGGAGAACATCCCCAGCGAGGGTGGGGCGCTCGTCGTCTCCAACCACTCGGGCACGGTTCCCGTCGACGGCCTGATGACGATGGTGTCGATCCACGACCACACCGGGCGCTTCCTGCGTCCGCTCGGTGCCGACCTGGTCTTCTCGATGCCGGTCGTCAGCACCCTGGCCCGCAAGGGCGGCGCGACCCTCGCGTGCAACGAGGACGCCGAGCGGATGCTCAGCGGCGGTGAGCTCGTCGGCGTCTGGCCCGAGGGGTTCAAGGGCATCGGCAAGCCGTACGCCGAGCGCTACAAGCTGCAGCGCTTCGGCCGGGGCGGGTTCGTGGCGGCCGCGCTGCGCACCGGCGTGCCGATCGTCCCGCTCTCGGTCGTGGGGGCCGAGGAGATCTACCCCCTGGTCGGCAACGTGCCGTCGCTGGCCCGGCTGCTCGGGATCCCCTACATCCCCATCACGCCGTTCTTCCCGCTGCTCGGCCCGCTGGGCCTCGTGCCCCTCCCCTCGAAGTGGCTGCTGGAGTTCGGCGAGCCGATCCGCACCGACGAGTACGACGCGGGCGCGGCCGACGACCCGATGCTGGTGTTCAACGTGACCGACCAGGTGCGCGAGACCATCCAGCAGACGCTCTACTCACTGCTGATGCAGCGGCAGTCCGTCTTCAGCTAGCGAGCGGGGAGGGGACGCGTCAGCGGACCCGCTATCGGAGGTCGAGCAAGCGGCGCCGACCGAGCCTGCGAGGTCGCGACCCGCGTGTCGAGACCCGGCGAGGCGACAAGCGACCGCCACCACGGGTGTCCTGCGCGTGTGTCGCGACCGCAGACGCGTCAGGGCGCCAGCGGGTCGGTGACGTCGTCGACGACGTCACCCGCACCGTCGATGACCCCACCCAGGTCGGGCGGGGAGGGGGTGGACGTCGGCTGGGAGGTGCCGCCGCCGGTCAGTCCGTCGGTGAGCGTCCCGAGCGGGTCGTCGGGGTCCGGGTTGCCACCGGCGGTGGTCGAGCCGCCGCCGTCGGGCGGCGTGAAGACGCTTCCCGGTGGCAGTGCCCCGCCGGAGCTGACCTGCGGGACGTTCGGCTCGCTCGGCTGGCCCTGGTGACCGTGCTCGTGCTTGCCCGGCGTCCGCGAGACGGGCGGGCTGGCCGCTGCGCTCGGGAGCCCGGAGGCGACCGGCGCGAAGGCGGGCGGGACCTCGGTGATGCCGGTGCCGCCGCACGCCGGGCAGGCCTGCTCGGCGGCCGCGTCGATCTGGAGGAGCACGTAGGCCGCGTGCAGGAGCTCGTCGTGCGCCTCCGCCGGGACGGCCGGCGCGAGGCCCGTGAGCTGGTCGAGGCTCGAGGCGGTGAAGTCGCGGAGGTCCTCGATCGAGCTCTGATGGCCGCTCTGCGCGTAGTCGGAGAGCAGCAGGTCGGAGGCCTCGGTCGCCTGCTCGGTGAAGTCGTTGAGGGTGTCGGCGATGGCGAGGGAGTCACCGGCGTTGCCGCCGCGGCTGAGCTCGGTGACCTCGTCGAGGCGACCGGACGCGTTCGCGAGGAGGTTCTCGCCCTTCTGGCCCTCGCCGACGGTCGCGCCGGTCTGGACGTTCTCGATGGCGCGCTTGATCGGGTAGAGCACGTCGCCGGGCAGGGCGCTCTGGGCGGCCATGGCCATCGACGTGGTCGCGCCCACCAGGGCGAAACCGCCGACGGCGGCCGCGATGCGGCGGTCCCGCCTCGACCGCCGCGGGGGCAGCGTGAGCCGGGCCGCCTCGGCGGCGGTCGGGCTGGGGACGAGGACGGCGTCGGCGGCGAGCAGGAGGCGCTCTCGGAGGCCGGCGACGAACTCGGTGCGGGGCTCGACGACCGGCGCCCGGCGCAGGGTGCCGACCAGCTCGAGGAGGTCGGTGAAGCGCGCGTCAGGTCCGCCGGTCGAGGTGCCCTCGACCAGTGCTGCGAACTCATCGGCACGTCGTCGCGCCGCGAACACGGGGGTCATCGGTTACGTCCTGTCATCACGTCGTACGTGCCGCCGTCGAGAAGCGGCGACACCTTCCTCAACGACGCGCGAGCGAGGGAAGTTACGGCGTCCGGCGGACGCGAAATCGTGATGGTCATCAGTCCCGGATCCCGTCGGGCATCAGCTTCGCGAGGTTGCGGACGCCGCGGAGCTGGAGCTGCTTGACCGCACCGTCGCTGCGGGCGAGGACGGCGGCCGTCTCGGCGATGCTCATGCCCTGGAGGAAGCGCATGATCAGGCAGTCGCGCTGCTCGTCGGGAAGCGCCTTGAGCGCCCGGAGCAGGATCTCGTTGGTAAGGCCGGCGAGCACCGCGGACTCGGGGCCCTCGGTCTCGTCGTCGTGCAGCCCCATGTCCTCGGTGGTCATCTCGAGGCGGGTGCGGCCGGCCTTGAAGTGGTCGGTCGCGAGGTTGCGCGCGATGGTCATCAGCCAGGCGCCGAAGTCCTTGCCCTGCCAGCGGAAGTTGGTCATGCTCCGCAGCGCCCGGAAGAACGTCTCCGAGGTGAGGTCCTCGGCCAGCGCCGACGAGCGCGTGCGATAGAAGAGGAAGCGGTAGACCGACCCCTGGTAGTGGTCGTAGAGCAGGCCGAACGCCTCGGAGTCGCCCTTGCGGGCCAGCTCGACGAGCGCGATCAGGCGGGTGCGGTCGGCCTCGGACTCCTCGGAGGACGTGGCCAGCTCGGCGTC
>JAOPYB010000051.1 GCA_025964835.1 Nocardioides sp.
CTGGGCAGCCTCAAGAAGATCGGCAACCTCGGCTACCAGTTCCGCAGCATCGGGCTGGACAAGATCCAGTTCATCACGATCCCCAACGTGGTCGACCCGACCAACCCCAACCACCTGGTGTGGACCGCGGCCGCCAAGCAGGTGTGGGACAAGATGATCCGCGACGAGCCGCTGACCCGACGCCTCGCGACCGACGTGATCAGCGCCGGCAACGTGCCCGGGTCATCGAGCGGCTCCCCGTCCGGAACCTCCTCGGGCGGCACCGGCTCCGCGCCGGACGCCCAGGCCCTGGAAGACGCCGGGCTCTGCTCGTGAGCGAGATCCCCCGGGAGACGGCCCCGGAAACGGCAGGGACGCCCGAGACCGACTGGCAGCGCCGGCGACGGCTCGCCGCGGTCTTCGGCGACGTGCTCCCCGAGACCACGAGCGACGAGCGCGACCCGCAGGCACCCGGTGGCGACGGCAGCGAGGACGCCGGCGAGGCCTGGCTCAAGGCGCAGGTCCCCCCGCACCACGGCAGCTGATGGGGTGACTGATCAGACGTCGCCCTGGCGGGCGGCGAGCAGGTCGCGGATCTCCTTGAGCAGCACGATGTCCTCGGGGGTGCCGGGAGCCGGGCTCGGGAAGAACCGCTCGCGGGCCTTCGTGTAGGGCAGCACCACGAGGAAGTAGACGACGGACGCCAGGATCACGAACGAGATCAGCGCGTTCGCGAAGAAGGCGCCGTCCCCCAGCTCCGCGCCCGCGAAGGTGTCGTCGAGCCCGGGCAGCACGCTCGTCAGCCAGGCCGTGAAGGCCGCGACGACCGCGGCGAACGCCGTACCGATGATGACCGCGACCGCCAGGTCGACCAGGTTGCCGCGGAGCAGGAAGTTCTTGAATCCGTTCATGGACGAGCACGCTAGTGGGCGAAGGTGAAGGACAGGAAAAGGCGCACGGCGGCGTCGGCGATCCGGGAGACCTCGTCCGCCTCGGCCCCGACCACGACCAACCGACCCGTCAGCCCGGCCGCCGCCGGCTCGGAGGAGGCCCGGGGGATGGCGAGCACCGGCACGTCGCCGGCCACGACCTCCGCGCCCGAGCCCTGCGGGTCGGCGGCGACCAGGTCGATGCGGTCGCCGACCCGCAGCAGCTCGACCGTGCCGGCATCGGGGAGCCGCACCGGGACGGCGGTCACCCCGGGGTAGCCGTCGGTCAGGGCCGGCCCGACGAGGCGTACGTCGGTCAGCGGCTCGCCGCGCCGCAGCGGCCCGGCGAGCGTCCGCCCGACGGCACCGGTGGCCAGGCCGGTCGGCACCGAGCCGGGAGCGAAGGAGGCCTCGGCCAGGTCGTCGTCGGTGAGCACCGAGCCGGACGGGAGGTCGTGGGCGGCCACCAGCACCGGCACCCGCGCGGGCGGCGGCGCGACCGCGGCGTGGATGCCGGTCGCGACGGCCACGGCGGCGAGCAGCGCGGCCAGCGGGCGGCGGCGGCGCAGCACCGCCCGGCGCACGGGTCGGAGCAGGCGGATCAGGCGGTCACGCGGTGCGGGCATGCCCTCGACGGTAGGAGGTCCGGGCCGTGGGCGGATCGGTCATCCACAGGCGGCGTCAGTCAGTCCTTCGACGAGGAGGACGAGGACGACGACGAGGACGACGCCGCGGGCTTGGCCTCGGTCTTGGCGGGCGACTTCTCGGACGGCGACTTCTCCGACGACGACTTCTCCGACGAGGACGAGCCGTTGTCGGAGGAGGCGGCCGGGACCGTCGAGGACGAGCCGGCGCGGCTGTCCGTGCGGTAGAAGCCGGAGCCCTTGAAGACGACGCCGACGGCGTTGAAGATCTTGCGGAGCTTGCCACCGCAGGCGGGGCACTCGGTCAGGGCGTCGTCGGAGAAGCTCTGGAACTGCTCGAAGGTGTGGTCACACTCGGTGCAGGCGTACTGGTAGGTCGGCACTGGTCAAGGTCCTCGATCGAGTCACGGGCAGAGCGCCGCGGCGAGGGGTTGGCACTCGCCCCGGGTGACTGCCAATGGTACGGCACAATGGCAACACCATGACCGACCAGTCCGCGGCGCCCAGCCCGAGCAACCCCGGTCCGGCCACCGACGAGCGCAGCTGGTGGCAGGTCTTCCTGTCCTGGCCACGCGTCGTGCGGGTGACGACGTACGTCGCCGCCGGCGTCGTGCTCGTGCTGGTCGCGACCCTGGTCACCGGCGTCGTCCTCGTGCGCCGGCCGTTCCCGCAGACCACCGGCGAGCTCGACCTCCCCGGCCTCGAGGGCGACGTCCGGGTGGTGCGCGACGCGAACGGCATCCCGCAGCTGTACGGCGACTCCGTCGACGACCTGATGCGCGCGCAGGGCTACGTGCACGCGCAGGAGCGCTTCTTCGAGATGGACGTGCGCCGCCACGCCACCGCGGGCCGGCTCGCCGAGATGTTCGGCAAGGACGCGCTGGAGAGCGACGAGTACGTCCGCACGATGGGTTGGCGCCGGGTCGCCGAGCAGGAGCTCGCGCTGATCAAGCCCGAGACGCGGGCCGCGCTCGACGCGTACGCCGACGGGGTGAACGCCTACCTGCACGAGCACTCACCGAGCGAGATCGCGGTCGAGTACACCGTGCTCGACGCGGGCGGACTCGACTACCACCCGGAGGACTGGACCGCGGTCGACTCGCTCGCCTGGCTCAAGGCGATGGCGTGGGACCTGCGCGGCAATATGGACGACGAGATCAACCGGGTGCTCGCCCTCGCCGGGCACACCGCCGAGCAGGTGTCCGAGCTCTACCCGGCCTACCCCTACGGCGAGCACCTGCCGATCGTCGGCCAGGGCGCGGTCGTCGACGGCGTCTTCGAGCAGGACGCCACCGGTGGCGGCACCCGCAACCCGCAGCGACCGGCATACACCGCCGGCCAGCGGGAGAGCCTCGCCCGGCTGGGCGACGGGCTCGCCCGGATGCCGGCCCTGCTCGGCCACGGCAACGGGATCGGCAGCAACAGCTGGGTCGTGGACGGCGCCCACTCGTCGACCGGCGAGCCGCTGCTCGCGAACGACCCGCACCTCTCGGTCACCCTGCCCGGCGTGTGGATGCAGATGGGCCTGCACTGCAACACGGTCTCGGAGGCGTGCCCGCTCGACGTCGCCGGGTTCACGTTCTCCGGCGTCCCGGGCGTCGTGATCGGGCACAACGCCGACATCGCCTGGGGCTTCACCAACCTCGGGCCCGACGTCACCGACCTCTACCTCGAGAAGACCGTCGGCGACGACCGCTGGCGCTACGACGGCAAGGTGCGACCGCTGAAGATCCGCACCGAGACGATCAAGGTCGACGGCGGGGACGACGTCACGCTGCGGGTCCGCTCGACCAAGCACGGCCCGCTGCTGTCCGACGTCTCCGACCGGCTCGCCGACGTCGGGGAGCAGGCGCCGGTCGACGGGAGGCCCGCGGGGTCGGGTCAGGGGTACGCCGTCGCGCTGGAGTGGACCGCCCTGCAGCCGGCGGCCACGGCCGACGCGATCCTCGAGCTCGACACGGCCACGGACTGGAGCTCGTTCCGCGCCGCGGCGTCGGCGTTCGCGGTGCCCGCCCAGAACCTCGTGTACGCCGACCGCGAGGGCCACATCGGCTACCAGGCGCCCGGCTGGATCCCGATCCGCAAGTCCGGCAACGACGGGCTGATGCCGTCGGCGGGCTGGCGCCCCGAGAACGACTGGACGGGCGACCACGTCCCCTTCGACGGGCTGCCGAACGTGCTCGACCCCGACGAGGGGTTCATCGTCACGGCCAACCAGGCCGTCGTCGGACCCGACTACCCCTACCACCTCACCGATGACTGGGACCGGGGCTACCGCTCGCAGCGGATCCGCGACCTGCTCACCGACGAGGGCGAGCTCTCCGTCGACGAGATGCTCGACGTCCAGCTCGACGACCGCAACCCGATGGCGCCGACGCTCACGCCGTACCTCCTCGACGTGGACCTGCCACACGGCTACTACTCGGCGGGCCAGTCGCTGCTGCGGGACTGGGACTTCGGGCAGTCCGCCGACAGCGGGGCCGCTGCCTACTACAACGTCGTGTGGCGCGCGCTGCTCGCGAAGACCTTCCACGACGACCTGCCCGAGGACCTCTGGCCCGATGGCGGCGACCGCTGGTTCGGGGTGCTGGAGGGGCTTCTGCGCAGGCCGGCCGACCCGTGGTGGGACGACAGCACGACCGACGGCGTCGTCGAGACCCGCGACGACATCCTGGCCGCGGCGATGACCGAGGCCCGAGACGAGCTGACCGGGCGCCAGGCCCTCGACCCGCAGGAGTGGAGCTGGGGCCACCTCCACCGGCTGGACCTGCACAGCCAGACGCTGGGGGAGTCCGGCGTCGGTCCCGTCGAGTGGCTCGTCAACCGCGGCACCTGGGAGCTCGGCGGCGGCAGCTCGACCGTCGACGCCACCGGCTGGGACGCCGCCGAGGGGTACGACGTCACCACCGCGCCGTCGATGCGGATGGTCGTGTCGCTCGGTGACCTCGACAAGTCGCGCTGGATCAACCTGACGGGGGTCTCCGGGCACCCGTTCTCCTCGCACTACACCGACCAGACCGACCTGTGGGCGAAGGGCGAGACCCTCCCGTGGGCGTTCACCCCCTCGGCCGTGGAGGACTCCGCCGACGACACCCTGACCTTCAAGCCGTCAGGCGGATGATCCCTCCCGGCGTCGCGGCCGCGGTCACCCGCCGGTCGTGCGCCTCGGCGGGGACGTCGAGGCCGACCTCGTCGTCGTAGAGCAGCACGCAGGTGAACGTCCCGACCGGCACCCGCGCGAGCGCCCGGTCGTAGGACCCACCGCCGCGGCCCATCCGCAACCCGCCCACGGACACGGCCAGGCCGGGGA
>JAOPYB010000369.1 GCA_025964835.1 Nocardioides sp.
AGCCGACGGCGGCCGCTCCCGGAGCTCGCGGGGCGAGCGCCGGCGGGGAGGCCCGGGACGACCGCAGGGAGCCGGCGGTCGAGCGGAGGGAGTGGACGGACAGCAGCGATGCCGCTCAGCGTCCGCCTGCGCAGGTCATCCGAGACATCGGACGCCTGCGAGCCACCGAGGAGCGCCACGGTCTCGCGGAGACCGGCCACCTCGGCCCGGCAGTCGGCGCAGGAGGCGAGGTGCTCCTGGAAGGCGGTGCGCTCGTCGTCGTCGAGGGAGTCGGTGACGAACGGACCCGTGAGGAAGTGGATGGACGACATCATCGGGTCACCCCCAGGGCGTGTGTCGGCGAGAGCGGCGCGGCCCCGGGGGATGGATCCTGGGGCCGCGCCGCGGCTCTCGTGCGGGTGGGGCGGGTCTTACTTGGTCGCGACGGTGATCTTCGCGATGCCGACGAGCAGGCCGGCCGTGACGGCGTCGGTCTTGAACGTCTGGTTCAGCAGACCGGCGGCGACGTCGGAGATCTCGACCTTGGTGCCCTCGAGAATCGCGTTGGTGCCCTCGGTCTGGAGGGGCTTGAGGGTGCGGCCGTCGAGCTTGAACAGGTAGGCGCTCTGGGCGGCGACCTTGCCGTTGACCGACACGTCGCCGTAGACGCGCGAGACGCCCGGGTCGACGTTCAGGTTGGTCAGGTCGACCTCGGTGCCACCTGCGGTCAGCGACAGGCCGGAGCCGATGTGCTGGACCTGGCCGATGACGTACGGCGACACGGCGCCGGGCTTGAAGATCGTCACGTTGCCGCCGGTGATCGGGAAGACCAGCGAGCCGTCGACGAGCTTGGCGGTGCCGAGCACGCCGGGGGCGAGCTTGAGGGACGTGAGGGCGTCGGTGAAGCCCTTGTCGAGGGCGATCGCCGTCGTGCCGCCGGGGATGGCGTCGAGGGCGGCGACCGGCTTGGGCGCCGACGCGGAGCTGCTGCCGGTGGAGCTCGACGAGTCGCTGGATCCACAGGCGGAGAGCGGGAGGGCGAGCAGCGCCAGGCTGGCGATCGCAGCGATCTTGCGCTTCGGGGTGGTCAGGGTTCGCATGGGAGACATCCTTCGTAGAGATGGGACAAGACCGTCCGGTCTCTGTCAGATGTCATTCGGACCCGTGCAATGAACGGATTGGTCCTCTCAGTGCTTGATCGGCAGCGGGTCCGTCAGCTTCGGCAGTCCCACGGCGATGCCGTGGTACAGGGGACCGCCGAGGCCACCGAACGGGTCGACCGCCCGCCCCGCCGAGATGTAGTAGTCCACGCCCTCCGGCGAGAATGCCCGCCCGGGGATGCTGGCGACGTACGTGCCCCGCGCCCCGCTCGGCTTCATCCGGACGGTGTAGAACTTCCCGCGTGCGTGCCGCCGGTAGTGCAGCACCACGTCCCGGCTGCCGTGCCCGCCGAGCACGACGGCAGTGACCGTCGTCGACCGGCCGGCCACCTGGTCGCGGACCGGCGTGTGGAAGATCAGGGGTGTGCGGCTGTGGACCGGCGCCCGGTGCAGCGCGACTCCGAAGTGCTTCAGCACCGACGAGAGGGTGCGCACCGTGTCGGCGGCGTTCACGTCGTCGCCGAGGTTCCAGCCGAGCGTCACCGTCTGGAAGTGCTGGTGCGCGGCGTCGCCGTCGACCGCGATCCCGGCGTACGGCGTGTCCGCGGCCGGCTGGACGGCGGCCATCGTGGCCTTGTCCAGCGTCGCGATCCCGGTGGCCTCGCCGAACGGCTGGGTCGTGGTGCCCGTCGATCCGGTGCCGGCCTGGGCAAGACCGGCGATCCCGATGAAGGGCCGGGCGGCGGCGGGCTGGATGCGCAGCGTCCGCGAGCCCAGCAGGCCTCGGGTGGCGACGGGCGCCACCTTCTCCTGGGTGACGACGTACGTCGAGTTCCCCTCGGGGATGCGCGACCCGAGGTACTGCGCGGCGAACTTCACGCTCTCCTCGGAGCCCTGGGGGTTGCTGCTGCTCGGTCCCGAGCCGACCGCGTCGAAGACCCGGTTGCTGGTGACGAGCAGCTTGCCGCCGTTGTCGAGGTAGCTGCGCAGCGCGGCCCGGTCGAACCGGTCGAGCTGGCCCTGCCCCCGGTCCACCGCGGACTCCCAGATCACCGCCGCGTAGTGGCCCATGGTCCTGGCCGTGGGGTGCGCGCCGGCGATGGCATAGGGCACGCCCAACGAGGCGAGCGCGCCCGCGATCGCGAGCTCGTGGGTGAGGGTCTGGTCGTCGTCGACGACGAGCACAGCCGGCTTGCGCGGCCCGACCCAGAGGTCGGTCGCCTGCGCCTGGTTGCGCTCGGAGCCCTCGCGGACCCGGTTGCCCGGGTCGACGACGGTGACGAGACGGACCGGGCCCTCGTGCCGGGGGCGATAGCGGAAGCTCAGGGCTCCGCGGTCGTAGGCCCCGAGCCGGACCGACCTGCGCGCCACGACCGGACCGCGCGCGCTGCCGGTGTGCACGGCGACCTGGACCTTGCCGGGCGCCTTTCCGCCGTTGGAGAAGATCGGCACCTGGAGCACGTTGCGGCGCCCGGCGCTGACCGTGCCGGTGCCGCCGCTGGGGTTGAGCGCGCCGGTGACGAAGCCGGGCGAGACGTCGGTGGACCCGGAGAAGTTCATGACGTCGAGCGTCACGTTGCCCGAGCCACCCGACTCGTTGCTCTCGTCGAGGCCGTTGCCGTAGCCGGAGACGTTGGTGAACGCCCAGCCGCTGGGCTTCTGTGACCAGTTCGACCAGGTGTCCGCAGCGCCGGAGGTGATGAACCCACCCGGCCCGGTGAACGCCACGTTGCCCGACCACGAGCCGCACGCGGCGAAGTCGCCCACGTTGGCGGTCCAGGTGCCGTTGGCGGGAGCCTTGACCGTGACGGTCTCGGGCGCGCCGGGTCCGCCCGAGTCGACCTCGGCGGTGGTCTTGCCCGACGGGTCGGTCAGCGACAGCTTGCAGTCGCCGACCCCGTCGCTCGCCACGGACACGGTCATCAGGGCGTTGTTCGGGTTGTCCTCGACGGTGAAGTCGGCCGTGCCGTCCGCCACCGGGGTCGTGACGCCGCTGATGTCCTGCGGGTCCTGCGGCTTGCCGGTCGCCAGCGGGGTGTGCGGAGGCAGCTGGCGGGTGCCCGAGGTGATGCCGGTGGCCGCGCCGACCAGGTAGTCCGCCGGGTTCCCGCGGCTGTAGTTGAGCTGGAGCTCCTGGGTGTTGTCGTTGCGGTCGAACTCCTCGAGGTCCATCTGGTAGCGGTTCGGGTCGTTCTGCGCGTCGTTGCCGTGCGCGAAGTACGTCGTGGACTGGCGCCAGTAGTCGAAGTGCCACACGACCAGGCCCGAGCCGTGCTGCTTGTGGTCGAACATCGAGCCCATCGGGTTCTTCTTGTCCAGCCGCGTCGACGTGGCGTGCCGGTCGACGTTCTCGACGTAGAAGCCCTCGACGACGTACTTGCCCGTCTTCGGGTCCTTCGCGAGCCCGTAGACGTCGTCGGACGTCCACACGTGGCCGAGTGCGTCGGTGTCACCCTCCCTGATCTCGTAGGTCGGCACGAGGAGCAGGTTGCGGTCGGCCTGCCCGACCCGGTAGCCCTTGCGAGGCAGCGCCGTCCGCGGCTCCAGCGTGTAGCCACGCAGGTCGCCGTGGACGACGGTGGGCGTGACCCAGCCCTGGAAGACGCGGGTGGCGGGGTTCATCATCGCGGGGTTGCTGCCGGACGGGTTCCCGAGGTAGGAGCCGCCGCTCATGATGTCGTAGTCGCCGGTGCCGACCGAGTTGTACGACGTGTCGTAGTAGTCGGGCTCGCCGAGCGCGTGGGCCATCTCGTGGCTGGCCACGCCGATGGTCAGCGGGTCGACGGCCGAGGCGAACTCGGGGATGGTCAGGACCCGGTCGACGAAGACGCCGGGGCTGCTCGTGGGAATGCCGGAGTGGGCCAGGGTCCCGTGGGGGAGCCCCGCCGCCGTCTCCGCGGACTCGCCCTGCCCGAGAGTCGCCTGCAGGGCGTGCGACCAGGTGTAGCAGGGGTTGCCGGTGGCGGCCATGTCGCCGCCGGAGTGGATGATCATCGTGAAGTCGACGCGGCCGTCGCCGTCGTTGTCGTACTGCGACCAGTCGACACTCGGGTCGGCGTTGGCCTGGGGCACCGCCTCCAGGGCCATGCCCAGGGCGCCGCCACCGCCGACGCCGGTGGTCGTGCCGACCGGGTCGGTGTCGCTGCCGGCGTTCGCGCCGATGTCCCCGTAGTAGCAACGGTCCTGCCGCGAGCGCTCGGACGTGTAGGGCCCGAAGACGTCGATCTTCACCAGGAACTGGCCGAACGACGCCTCGTAGTAGAACTGGGTGACGCTGCCCTGCGGGTTGCCGCCGAAGCCGTCGAGCAGCTTCTTGAAGTAGTCCACGCCGTGGCCGTCCTGGAACTGCGGGGCGGTCTGGCCCCCGTCGGCGTCCCACCAGGTGGCGAGCAGCAGGGCCGGGACGTGGAAGACGCGCGGCTGGCCGGCCTTGGCCGCGGCGAGCTGCGCCTGGTACGCCGCGATCTGGAGCTGGCGCTGGATGCTGTCGTGAATCCGCTGCTCCTGGGCGCTGACCTTCGTGCGCTGCCGGCCGGCGTGCGGGGCGAGGCCCGCCGGAGCGGGGGCCGCGCTCACGGCCCCGGACAGGAGGGGCTGGCCGTGCACGTCTCGGCCGGTGACGTAGCGCCAGGTGCCGGAACGGTCCCGCTGGACGCTGTAGCCGGCCAGGGTCTCGAACAGGCCGCCGGCGCTCGCGGGGGTGAGGGTCGCGCGGAAGGAGTAGCCACCGGGCTGGCGCAGCAGCTGGGCCGCGGACGTCGGCGGGACCAGGTCCGGCGCGGCGGGGGCCGCGTGGTGCGCGGCGGGGTGTGCGGCGGGGTGTGCGGCGGGGTGTGCGGCGGGGACGGGAGCGGATGCGGCGGCCACCGCGGTGGTGGTGGTCGCGACGGCCGCGGCCAGCGCGAGGGCGGCGGCGAGGTGGGCGCGGCCCCGGAGACGAACGGACATCGAGGTGCTCCGATGTGAGTAGCGACGGAAAACTTTCCCTTCTAACGGGGCACCGGCCTCGAGGTGACGCGGATCGCATGACGGGGCTCGAGGTCGGGTACCTCTCGCGCATGGACATCGTGCTCTTCGACATCGACGGCACCCTGGTCGACTCCAACTACCTGCACACCATCGCGTGGTCACGTGCCTTCCGCCAGCACGACATCGACGTACCGGCATGGGACATCCACCGGCACATCGGGATGGGCGGCGACCGCCTCGTCGCGGCGGTGGCCGGCGACGAGGTGGAGGAGCGGCTCGGTGACGACGTCCGGGACCGCTGGGAGCAGGAGTACGACCGGATCATCGACGAGTGCCGCCCCTTCGAGCGCGCCC
>JAOPYB010000373.1 GCA_025964835.1 Nocardioides sp.
TCGTCATCATCGGCGCCGGTGTCTCGGGCCAGAACGCCGCGAACATCGCCCTCGGCATGGGCGCCGACGTCACCCTCCTCGACACGGACCTGGACAAGCTGCGGATGTCCTTCTGGCGCTACAACAACCGGGTGCACGGCCTGGCCTCCTCGAAGCTCGCGGTCGAGCAGCAGGTGCGCGAGGCCGACATGGTCATCGGCGCGGTGCTGATCCCGGGCGCGAAGGCGCCCAAGCTGGTCTCCAACGAGCTGGTCTCGCAGATGAAGCCCGGCTCGGTGCTCGTCGACATCGCGGTCGACCAGGGTGGCTGCTTCGAGGACACCCACCCGACCACGCACGCGGACCCGACATACCCGGTCCACAACTCGATCTTCTACTGCGTGGCGAACATGCCCGGCGCGGTCCCGAACACCTCGACCTACGCCCTGACCAACGCGACCATGCCCTACGCCGTCGCGCTGGCGAACAAGGGCTGGGCCCAGGCCTGCCGCGACGACCACAGCCTCGCCCTGGGCCTGAACACCCACAACGGGCAGCTGACCAACGCTCCGGTGGGCGAGGCGGTCGGCATCGACGCCGTGGCGCTGGATTCCGCGCTGGCCTAGTGGTCTCGACAGGCTCGACCAGCGAGGGGCAGGTCGCAACCGGCACGGCCGTCCGCACCTACCTCGACCACCTCTCGGTGGAGCGCGGGCTGGCGGCCAACACGCTGACGTCGTACCGCCGGGACCTGCGCCGCTACCTGCAGTTCCTGGGACAGTCCGGCATCGAGGACCTCGGCGGCATCTCCGAGGCCACGGTGTCGGGCTTCCTGATGCGCCTGCGTGAGGGCGACGGCGAGCACCCGCCGCTGAGCGCGACCTCGGCCGCGCGGACTCTGGTGGCGGTGCGGGGCTTCCACAAGTTCGCGGTGCGCGACGGGATGACCGAGACCGACCCCGCCGGCGCGGTCAAGCCGCCGGCCCCGGCGAAGCGGCTGCCCAAGGCGCTGCCGCTGGCCGACGTCGAGGCCATCCTGGAGGCCTCCGGCGCCGCCGGCACGACCCTGGCGCTGCGCGACCGGGCGCTGCTCGAGGTGCTCTACGGCACCGGAGCCCGGATCTCCGAGGCGGTCGGCCTCGACGTCGACGACCTCGACCAGGTCGACGGCACCGTGCTGCTGCGCGGCAAGGGCAGCAAGGAGCGCCTGGTGCCGGTCGGGTCCTACGCGCGCGAGGCGGTCGACCACTACCTCGTGCGCGGGCGGCCCGAGCTGGTCTCGACGGGATCGAGCACCGGGAGGGCGCCGGCCTCAACCGCCGGGGCGCTGTTCCTCAACGCCCGCGGCGGCCGGCTGTCGCGGCAGTCGGCGTGGGCGGTGCTGGTCCGGGCGGCCGAGCGCGCCGGGGTGACCCGAGACGTCTCGCCGCACACGCTGCGCCACTCCTTCGCCACGCACCTGCTCGACGGCGGCGCCGACGTGCGCGTCGTCCAGGAGCTGCTCGGCCACGCCTCGGTCACGACCACGCAGGTCTACACGCTGGTCACGGTCGAGAACCTGCGCGAGGTCTTCGCGACCGCGCACCCGCGGGCCCGCGAATGACGGTCTCGAGCAACGGTGCGTGGGTCCCGCGCAGCGGCGGGCCGGACGCGGTCTACGACGCGTTCTCGGGCTGGGTGGAGAGCCAGGGGCTCACGCTCTACCCGCACCAGGACGAGGCCGTCTTCGAGCTGCTGGCCGGCAACAACGTCATCCTGGCCACGCCCACCGGCTCCGGGAAGTCGCTGGTCGCGGTCGCCGCCCACGCGGCGGCGCTGGCGGCCGACCAGGTCAGCTTCTACACCGCGCCGATCAAGGCGCTGGTGAGCGAGAAGTTCTTCGCTCTCTGCGAGGTCTTCGGCGCCGAGAACGTCGGGATGCTCACGGGTGACGCCGCGGTCAACCCGGACGCCCCGATCATCTGCTGCACGGCCGAGGTGCTCGCCAACATCGCGCTGCGCGAGGGCGCGGGCGCCGACGTCGCCATGGTGGTGATGGACGAGTGCCACTTCTACGGCGAGCCCGACCGTGGCTGGGCGTGGCAGGTCCCGCTCATCGAGCTGCCCCAGGCCCAGTTCCTGCTCATGTCCGCGACGCTGGGCGACGTCACCCGGTTCGTGGACGACCTGACCCGCCGCAACGGCCGGGCGACCTCGGTCGTCGACGACGCCGTGCGCCCGGTGCCGCTCACCTTCAGCTACGCGATGACGCCGCTCGCCGAGACGCTGGAGGAGCTGGTCGCGACCAAGCAGGCCCCCGTGTACGTCGTGCACTTCACGCAGGCGGCCGCGGTCGAGCACGCCACGTCGCTGCTGTCGCCGAGCTCGGGCGGCCCGAAGCTCTCCCGGGAGGAGCGCGACGTCATCGCCGACAAGATCGGCGCCTTCCGCTTCGGTGCCGGGTTCGGCAAGACCCTGTCCCGCCTGGTCCGCAACGGCATCGGCGTCCACCACGCCGGGATGCTGCCGCGCTACCGCCGGCTGGTCGAGCAGCTCGCCCAGTCCGGGGTGCTCCGGGTCATCTGCGGCACCGACACGCTCGGCGTCGGTATCAACGTGCCGATCCGGACCGTGCTCTTCACCGGGCTCGCGAAGTTCGATGGCAACAGGTCGCGGGTGCTGCGGGCCCGGGAGTTCCTCCAGATCGCCGGGCGCGCGGGTCGGGCCGGGTTCGACACCGCCGGGTACGTCGTCGTGCAGGCGCCCGAGCACACCATCGAGAACGAGAAGGCGAAGGCCAAGGCCGACGCCAAGAACGCCGCGCTGAGCCCGGAGAAGCAGGCTAAGAGGAAGAGCAAGGCCCAGCTGCGGAAGCCCCCCGAGGGCGCCGTCGTGTGGACCGACCAGACGTTCGACAAGCTGGTGGCGGGGGAGCCCGAACCGCTCGTCAGCCGGATGAAGGTCGACAATGCGATGCTGATCAACGTCCTGGCCCGCGAGGAGGACGCCTTCCCGGTGCTGCGACGGTTACTGACCGACAACCACGAGGACCGCCGCAGCCGGGTGCGGCTCACCCGCCGGGCGCTGCGGCTGGCCCGCAGCCTCGTGCACTCCGAGACCCTCACCCGGCTCGACGAGGTCGACGAGCTGGGCCGCCGCTACATCCTCACCGTCGACCTGCCCGTCGACTTCGCGCTCAACCAGCCGCTGGCGCACTTCGCCCTGGCAGCACTCGACGTGCTCGACCCCGAGGGGCCGGCGTACACGCTCGACATCGTCTCGGTGATCGAGGCCGTTCTCGAGGCGCCGCGGCAGATCCTGATGGCCCAGCAGCACGCGGCCCGGGGTGAGGCGGTGGCGGAGATGAAGGCCGACGGCATCGAGTACGAGGAGCGGATGGCGCTCCTCGACGCCGTCAGCTGGCCGCAGCCGCTCGCCGAGCTCCTCGGCGCGACGTACGAGATCTACCGCCAGCGGCACCCGTGGCTGCCGGAGGACGCCCTGTCGCCGAAGGCGATCGTGCGGGAGATGTACGAGCAGGGGATGAGCTTCACCGACTTCGTCGGCCGCTACCAGCTCGCGCGCTCGGAGGGACTGGTGCTGCGCTACCTCACCGACGCCTACCGCACGCTGCGCCAGACGGTGCCCGAGGCGCACCGGACCCCGGAGCTGGAGGACCTCGTCGAGTGGCTGGGGGAGACCGTGCGGCAGACGGACTCCTCGCTGCTCGACGAGTGGGAGGCGCTCACCGACCCCGAGGCCGTGCACCGAGTCGCGGCCGAGCTCGCCGCGCACCGTCCGCCACCGCCGCCGCGGCCGATCTCGTTGCAGGAGCGGCCGTTCCGAGTGATGGTGCGCAACGCGATGTTCCGCCGGGTCGAGATGGTCGCGCGCGACGACCTGGACGGGTTGATGAAGCTGGAGCGGGCCGCGGCGGACCGGCTCGAGCCCGCGCGCGAGGTCGTGATGACGCGATCGGCGTGGGACGCCGCGATCGAGGACTACTTCGAGGAGCACGAGAGCCTGAGCACGAGCTCCGACGCCCGCGGGCCCAGGCTGCTGATCATCGAGCCGGCGACAGGGGAGCCGCCCGGCGCTCCCGAGGACACCGTCGCCCGCCTCTGGCGGGTGCGCCAGGTGCTCGACGACCCCGAGGGGCACCACGACTGGGTGATCGACGCGGTGGCCGACCTGGACGCCTCGGACGAGGCCGGCGAGCTGGTCCTCGCGACCGTCGCGATGCACCGGCTCTGAGGGGGGCCGGCACGGTCAGCTCAAGGAGCAGAGGCCGTTCGGGCACGAGTGCAGCCACGCGGGACCGCCGACGAGCGAGCTGATCTGCTTCTTGCCGGTGATGCCGTCGGCGCCCGTGCCGTCGTCGAACCAGAGCATCGACCAGAGCGGCCGGACCCGAGCGGCCTGGACGGTCCTGGTGATCACCGCCGGGTCCCAGAGACCGCGGGCGCTGCCGTGCGGGCCGGCCTCGGTGATCGTCATCCTGGCGACCTGGTCGGCGACGTCGGAGTAACCGCGCAGGTCCAGGCGGTCGGCGCCGTTGCCTCGTCCGGCCTCCGGGTCGTAGCTGTCGATGCCTGCGAGGTCCACGTGGGCGGGCACCAGGTTCTCGGGGTGCATGACCCAGGAGCCGGCCCGCGCGGCGAAGGAGTAGGCCCACACGATGTTGTGGACGCCGGCCTGGACGGCCTCGGCCTGCATCCGGGCCCACACGGCCCGGTAGACGCTCGGCTTGGGCCGGCCCCACCAGAACCAGTTGCCGTTCGCCTCGTGGAGGGGCCGGAACACGACGGCGGCCGGCGGGTAGCGGCCGCCGTCGCCGGACTGCAGCCGCAGGAACAGGGCCAGCATCCGGTCGTAGTCGGCCCAGTAGGCCTGTGCCTCGGGCGTGCCGCCGTCGAGCAGCGCGGCGAGGTCGTGCCAGGTCCGGTCGTCCGACGGTGCCGCGGTGTGCGGGTTGACCGCGTGCCACGAGGCGGTCAGGACCGCGCCCTCCTGGGCGAGCCGGAGCAGGTTCTGCAGCGGGGGGTCCGGGAACGAGTAGGTCTCGCCGAGGGCCAGCTCGCCGACGTCGAAGCCGACCACGGACACGTGATCGGGCTCGAGCAGGGACAGCGGGGTGAGGTAGTCGCGGTTGGACACGTTCAGCTGCTGGCCGATCGCGGACAGGCGCCCGCGCTTCCAGCCGTCGAGCCGCGACGCCAGGCACCGGGTCGCCTCGGTCGCGTCCGGGTCCACGAGAGCGATCCGCGGGGTGCACGCCGAGGCGGCGGCCGCGGGGCGCGCGGAGGAGGCGGGTGTCACGGCAGGCAGCAGCACCCCCATGAGCAGTCCCGCCAGCAGGACCGGAAGGGCCGCTCGGTGACGCACCGAACCAGTGTGGCACCGCGCGGACGGGACGGCAGCCGGATGCGTGAGCCCGTTCCGGTGCCCCCGTAGGCTCGGCGCATGAGCGACGTCGAGACCACGCACAACCCCGCGGCCCACCGTTACGAGGCGCACATCGACGGCGAGCTCGCCGGGTTCGCGGCGTACGACCTGACCGAGCACGCGGTGGTGTTCACCCACACCGAGGTCGACGACGCCTTCGAGGGCAAGGGCGTCGGCTCCGCGCTGGCCCGCTTCGCCCTCGACGACGTCCGCGCCGGTGGCCAGGGCGGCGCCCGTCGGGTGGTCCCCTCGTGCCCGTTCATCAGGGTCTGGATCGAGAAGCACCCCGACTACGCCGACCTCGTCGAGGGGTCCTGAAGGCCGTTCTCTCTCCACAGGTCTGTGCACAGGCGACCCCTTGCCTGTGCACTTGACCGGGGCCGATTGCACAGGTCATCAACAGATTTCCCTGCTGGGCTGGGGGTTTCGGGGTTCGGCTTGTTGCCGTCGGAGGCCGGGTCTAGTGTCGCCCGCGTGCTCGACCACAAGTCGTCGAGTCGACAAAGCGAGGGAGTGGCCATGTCCGACGGCGGTACGTTCTCCGGATACTCCGGCGCACGCGGGAGCAGCGCCTCCGAGATGCCCCCCCTGGTCCGAACGCCCGTCCCTTCCCTGACAGAAACGGCCACCGTGAGCGACCCACTGCCCTTCGAGCGGCCGCTGGCCGCCGAGTCCGCACCGTCGGCACCGAGCGGCGAGGCGGCCCCCACCCCCGTGCTCGGCCCCACCGGCCGGCCGATGATCGACCTGCCCGAGCCCCGGCAGCTCACCGAGCACGGCAACGCCCGGGTGATGTCGATGTGCAACCAGAAGGGTGGCGTCGGCAAGACCACGACGACGATCAACCTCGGTGCCGCGCTGGCCGAGTACGGCCGCAAGGTCCTGCTCGTCGACTTCGACCCGCAGGGCTCGCTCTCGGTCGGCCTCGGGCTCAACCCGCACGAGATGGACCTCACGATCTACAACCTGCTCATGCAGCGCGACGTCACCATCGACGACGTGATCGTGCCGAGCGGCGTCCCCGGCATGGACCTGCTGCCCTCGAACATCGACCTCTCGGCGGCCGAGGTGCAGCTGGTCCACGAGGTGGCCCGAGAGCAGACCCTGCAGCGGGTCCTGGCTCCGGCGCTCCCCAACTACGACGTGATCCTGATCGACTGCCAGCCCTCGCTCGGCCTGCTCACCGTCAACGCGCTGACCGCCTCCGACGGCGTGATCGTGCCCCTGGAGTGCGAGTACTTCGCGCTGCGCGGTGTCGCGCTGCTCAAGACGACGATCGACAAGGTCCGCGAGCGGCTCAACCCCAAGCTCGAGATCGACGGCGTCCTCGGCACCATGTTCGACGGGCGGACCCTGCACAGCCGCGAGGTCATGGACCGGCTGGTGCAGGCGTGGGGTGACAAGGTCTTCCACACCGTCATCCGCCGCACCGTGAAGTTCTCCGACGCGACCGTCGCCGGCGAGCCGATCACGTCGTACGCCTCGGGCTCGACCGGTGCCGAGCACTACCGCCAGCTGGCCAAGGAGGTGCTGGCGCGGAGTCTGCACCCCACGGACTCCTCGGCTCCCCCGCTGCGCTCCTCCGCCGACGACTCCGCGGGGACCCCGCGTGAGTAGACGCGTGAGCCTGCCGGCCGCCGACGACCTGTTCCGCCCCACCGCCGAGGACCTCGGCGCCGCCGACAAGGCGATGCGCGCCGTCCCGGACGCACCCGAGGAGTCGGCGGACGAGGCGCAGGGCGGCCCGCGCAAGCCGAGCGGACGGGTCCGGCACGACGAGAAGATGACGGTCTACGTCACCTCCGACGAGCTGCTCGACCTCGAGCACACGCGGCTGTCCCTGCGCCGCTCCCACGGCCTGGCCGTCGACCGCGGCCGCCTGGTGCGCGAGGCGATCTCGCTGGTGCTTGCCGACTTCGAGGAGCACGGCGACGACAGCGTGCTGGTCCGGCGGCTGACCGCGGAATGAGCGGACACCCCGCCGGGACGCTGGACACCTCGGCCGCCGATCCGCCGGCACCCGGTTTCGAGCTGCA
>JAOPYB010000377.1 GCA_025964835.1 Nocardioides sp.
GGCGAAGCGCGTCGTGCAGGTCGCGGGTCCGGTTCGAGGTGAGCACCACGATCGGCGGCCGGGCCGCGACGAACGTGCCCAGCTCCGGGACGGTCACCGAGCTCTCGCCGAGGGCCTCCAGGAGCAGCGCCTCGAACTCGTCGTCGGCACGATCGACCTCGTCGATGAGCAGGACCGGCGGCCGTGGCCCCTCGTGGCGGATGCACCGCAGGATCGGGCGCTCGACGAGAAACTCCTCGGAGAACAGGTCCGCCTCGGTGAGCGGTTGGTGCCGCGCCTCGGCGACCCGGATGGCGAGCAGCTGGCGCTGGTGGTTCCAGTCGTAGAGCGCCTCGTTCGCGGTGAGCCCCTCGTAGCACTGGAGCCGGACGAGGGGGGCGTCGAGCGCCCGCGCCAGGACCTGGGCGGCGGCGGTCTTGCCAACGCCGGACTCCCCCTCGAGCAGCAGGGGCAGACCGAGCTCCAGGGTGAGAAACACCGCCGTCGACAACCCCTCGTCGGCGAGGTAGCCGTGCTCGTCGAACCGGGACCGGACCTCGGTGGGCGAACCCAACGCGGCCATCACTCCGCCACCTCGAGCAGTGCCTCGTAGTCGGCCCAGGTGTCGACGTCGCGCGGGATGGTCCCGCCCACGCGCACGACGGCGACGTCCGCACCCGCGTCGACCAGCTTCCAGACCGCCTTGTCGCCGTGCAGGCCGGTCAGCGTCTCGAACATCTCGCGGTGGAACCAGAGCGGGTGGCCCAACCCGTCGTCGTACGCACACACACCGATCGAGTGCCGCCCCGCCTCGGCCACGAGGGCCCCGATGGCTGCGGCGCTGACGTCCGGCTGGTCGCCCAGGAGAAGGACGACGCCGTCGGCGTCCTCTCGCACGGCCGCCAGCCCCGAGCGCACCGAGGTGGCACAGCCATCGCCGTAGTCCTCGTTGAGCACGACGTCGACACCGGTGAGGTCGACTCGCGCCCTGACGTCGTCCGCCGCGCCTCCGAGAGCGACCACGACCTGGTCCAGGCCCGCCTCGCGGGCGGTCGCCAGAGCGGCATCGAGCAGGGTCGCCCCCCGGTAGGCGAGCAGCTGCTTCGGCTGCCCCAGGCGACGGGACCCACCGGCTGCGAGCACCACCACGCTCACCCTCACGCGGCCGCGCTCACAGGGCCACGCTCTCCAGGAAGCGGGTCCGGCAGCCCGGGTTGCAGAACCAGTGCTGCACGCCGGCGACGGTCGCGTGCGCGGTGTCCGGACCGATCGTGACCGTCATGCCGCACACGGGGTCCACGGCCTGGGCACGAGGCGACACCGGGCTTTCGGACGCGACCAGCCCGTCGACGCGGATGCTGCGCACGATCGCGGCCATGATCGAGAGTGCCACCTCGGGGGCGGTTCTCGCACCGATGTCGAGCCCGACGTGGACGTGCACGCGCGCCGCCTCGGACGCGCCGAGGTCCAGGGCCTCCATCAGGGCGTCCCCGCGGGTGTGGCTGCACACGACCCCGACGAACTCGACACCGGCGTCGAGTGCGGCCCGCACCGGACCAATCTCGTCGCCCCCGTGGCTGGTCACGACGACAGCGGTCGCCGTGCGGGCCTCCACGCCGTCCGCCCGGGAGACCACGAAGCCGAGAGCCGGCGCCAGGTTCGCCAGCGCGCTGGCGGTCGGGGACGTGCCGACGACGTGCAGCACCGGTGCGGGCAGCAGCGGCTCGAGGTAGATCTCGATGGCGCCACCCGACAGGCACGGATTCACCACGATGCTCGCGCCCGGGGACTCGGGGAAGCTGGCCGCCGCATCGGGTAGCACCCGCAGCAGCACGCTCTCGCCGCTGCCCAGGGCACTGAGCGCCGCAGTCCGGACCGATCCGGCCGCGCAGTGGCCGCCGACGAAGCCCTCCATCGAGCCGTCGGCCAGGATGATCGCACGGTCCCCCGGACGGGCCGAGCTGGGTTCCTGGGCTCGCACCACCGTGGCCTGCACGAAGGGCACGCCGGATCGGGTCAGCTCGTCGACCCGGGCCGACATCGTCGTCAAGATCCTCCTCCCGTCAGATCGGCGGGGTCGGTCGACCCTGCATGGCGTCCCACACCCGGGACGGCGTCAGCGGCATGTCCGCGTGCCGGATCCCGAACGGCTTGAGAGCGTCGATGACGGCGTTGACCACCGCCGGAGGCGACCCGACCGTCGCGGACTCACCCACGCCCTTGGCGCCGATCGGGTGGTGCGGGGACGGGGTCACGGTGTGTCCCGTCTCCCAGTGCGGCACCTCGAGCGAGGTCGGGATCAGGTAGTCCATGAGCGACCCGCTCAGGCAGTTGCCCTCCTCGTCGAAGGAGATCATCTCCATCAGGGCCATCCCGACGCCGTCGGTCAGCCCGCCGTGCACCTGGCCCTCGATGATCATCGGGTTGATCCGGGTCCCGCAGTCGTCGACCGCGATGAACCGACGTACCTTCACCACCGCCGTGCCCGGGTCGATGTCGACCACGCAGATGTAGGCACCGAACGGGTAGGTGAGGTTCGAGGGGTTGTAGCAGATCTGGGCCTCGAGCCCGCCCTCTATCCCCTCGGGCAGGTCGCCCGCGCCGTGGGCCCGCATCGCGATCTCCTGGATCGTCACCGACCGGGTCGGGTCGCCCACCACGTGAAAGGAACCCTTCTGCCACTCCAGGTCGACCACCGACACCTCGAGCATGCCGGACGCGATGATCTGCGCCTTGTCCCGCACCTTGCGGGCCACCAGCGCCGCCGCGGCGCCGGAGACGGGCGTGGACCGGCTTCCGTAGGTGCCGAGCCCGAAGGGCGTCTGGTCGGTGTCGCCGTTGACGACCTGGATGTCGGCCGGCGGGATGCCGATCTCCTCGGCGACGATCTGGGCGAACGTGGTCTCGTGACCCTGGCCCTGGCTCATGCAGGACACGCGCACGACGGCCTTGCCGGTCGGGTGCACGCGCAGCTCGCAGCCATCGGCCATGCCGAGACCGAGGATGTCCATGTCCTTGCGGGGACCGGCGCCCACGGCCTCGGTGAAGAACGCGACCCCGATCCCCATCAGCTCGCCGCGGGCACGTCTCTCCTCCTGCTCGCGTCGCAGCTCGTCGTAGCCCGCCATCTCGAGCGCGAGGTCCAGGGCCAGCTCGTACTCCCCGGAGTCGTAGACCCACCCGGTCTTGGAGGTGTACGGGAACTGCTCGGGCTGGATGAGATTCTTGCGGCGCAGCTCGACCGGGTCCATCTCCAGCTCGTAGGCGAGGCAGTCGACCATCCGCTCGACGAGGTAGACGGCCTCGGTGATCCGGAACGAGCAGGCGTACGCCACGCCACCGGGTGCCTTGTTCGTGTAGACGGCCGTCATCTTGCAGTACGCGGCCTCCAGGTCGTAGCTGCCCGTGAAGACGCCGAAGAAGCCGGCGGGGTACTTGATGGGCGCGGCCGTCCCGTTGAACGCGCCGTGGTCGGCCAGCACATGGGTGCGGATCGCGAGGATCTTGCCCTCCTTCGTCGCCGCGATCTCCCCGCGCATCACGTAGTCACGGGCGAAGCCGGTGCTGACGAGGTTCTCGGACCGGTCCTCCACCCACTTGACCGGCTTGCCGATCACGAGGGACGCGACGATCGCGCACACGTAGCCCGGGTAGATCGGCACCTTGTTGCCGAACCCTCCCCCGATGTCGGGCGCGATGACTCGGATCTTGTGCTCGGGCAGCCCGGAGACCAGCGCGTAGACGGTGCGGTGGGCGTGCGGTGCCTGGCTCGTGGTCCAGAGCGTCAGCTGGCCGCCGACCCGCTGGTAGTCGGCGACACAGCCGCAGGTCTCCATGGGAGCCGGGTGGACGCGCGGGTAGACGATGTCCTCGCTCACGACGACGTCGGCCCTGGCGAAGACCGCCTCCGTGGCCGCCTCGTCCCCTGTCTGCCAGTCGAAGCAGTGGTTGTCGGTCTTGCCGTCGAGATCGGTGCGGATCACCGGCGCGTCCGGCGCCAGGGCCTGACGTACGTCGATGACCGGCCGCAAGATGTCGTACTCGACGTCGATCAGCTCGAGCGCGTCGCGCGCGGAGTAGCGGTCCTCGGCCACCACGAACGCCACCTCCTGGCCCTGGAAGCGGACCTTGTCGGTGGCGAGCACGGCCTGGACGTCGTTGGAGAGCGT
>JAOPYB010000381.1 GCA_025964835.1 Nocardioides sp.
GTATCCCACCACCAAACACGCCCACACCCCGAAAGGTCCGGACACATCAGCCATGGAAGACGGGGCATAACAAACTAATTCGTCGACTATGACACACTGTTGAGTTCTCAAGAATCAGACGCGCACCACCCTCGGATCTCTCGATCCGAGCGCTGGGGCTACGAGGTGAACCTTAGCGGTTTGAATTCTGCTCCGCAATTCGGGGCATTCCTTCGCCGCCCACCCCCGCGCACGACAGTCTCTCGCTGTTCCGAGGCCCGCCAGCGGCGCGCATTCGTGCATGCGAAAAAGTGTGTGTTGGAAGTGGTCTGCCCGGGGCCGGCTGCCCGATCTCTCGATCTTGCTGCCCGGCGCTCCCTGGCGACTCGGAGAACATTAGGGGAGACCCGGTCGATGTTCAAATCGCACCCCACGTGACCCGGGCCACATCCGCGTTTGCCCAGGTCAGAGCGCGTTTGCGCCCGGCGCGCGGGTGAGCCCGCGCGCGTCGGAGGCACTCCCGCACCCCGCCAGGCGCAGCGCCTCACGGGTCTGGAGCAGCAGCTCCGCGTGCATCGCGGCCACCCCGGCCCCGCCGTCGACGAGGGCGAAGAGCGGCAGCCGCCCGAGGAACACGGCATCCGCGCCGAGGGCCAGCGCGGCCAGCAGGTCGTGCCCGTCGCGCAGCCCGCCGTCGACGTACACCTGCGCCGCTTCCCCGACCGCGGCCCGGACGCCCGGCAGCGCGTCGGCGGTGGCGACGACCCGGTCGAGCTGGCGTCCCCCGTGGTTGGAGACCCAGACCGCCGCGGCGCCCGCCTGCACGCAGCGGCGTGCGTCGTCGGGTCGGAGCACGCCCTTGACCACCACCGGGAGCCCGGTGGTCTCCGCGAGCCAGCCGATGTCGTGCGGCCCGAGGTCGAGGGCCTTCTCGGCCCCGGGCTGGTCGTCGTGCCCGGGGTCGAAGTTCACCCGCACCAGGGCCGGGTCGACGGTGTCCCACACCGACTGGCCCGCGGCGTACCTCGTCGCGACGACGGGGGTGTCGACGGTGAGCACGACCGCCCGGGCCCCCGCCTCGACCGCGCGGGCCAGCATCGGCTGCGCCAGCGTGCGGTCGGAGGGCAGGTAGGCCTGCAGCCACCAGTGCACGCCCGTCGCGCCGATGTCGGCGAACGGAGTGCCGGCGTTGCTGGACACGACCATCAGCGATCCGGCGGCGGCCGTGGCGCGAGCCATCGCCAGCTCGCCGTCCGGGTGCACGGCCCGCTGCAGGGTCGTGGGCGCGATGCCCCAGGGCACGTCGAGGCGGTGCCCCAGCACCGTCACCGACGGGTCCGGGTCGGTGACGTCGCGCAGCACGTGCGGGTGGAAGCGGAGCGCCGTCCAGGCCTCGACCGCCTCGGCGGCGCTCACCGACTCACCCGCACCGAGGACGAGGTAGTCGAACACCGCCGGCGGCAGCTTCTCCCGGGCTCGGCCCTCCAGCCCGGCCAGGAGCCGCTCCCCCGAGATCACCGGACCTCGACGCCCGCGAAGTTCTTCTTGCCGCGGCGCAGCACCAGCCAGGTGCCCCCGAGCAGGTCGTCGGCCGTCGGCACCTGCTCCGGGTCCTCGACGCGGTGGTTGTTGAGGTAGGCGCCGCCCTCGGTGATCGTGCGCCGTGCCTCGCCCCTGCTCCTGGCCAGCCCGGTCTCGACGAGCAGGTCGACGACGCTGGGCAGCTCGGCGCCCGACGACACCTCGATGGCGCCCGCCTCGCGCAGCGCCGCCCCGAGCGTTGCCCCGGCGAGCCCGCTCAGCTCACCACCGCCGAAGAGCGCGGCCGCCGCAGCCTTGGCCTGCTCGGTCTCGTCGGCGCCGTGGACCAGGGTGGTGACCTCGTCGGCCAGCACCTTCTGTCCCTCGCGCAGGAACGGCCTCTCGGCATGCCGCGCCTCGAGCGCCTCGATCTCCTCGTGCGACAGGAAGGTGAAGACGCGTAGCAGCTCCCCGATCTTCACATCCTCGGCATTGAGCCAGAACTGGTGGAAGGCGTACGGCGAGAGCATCTCCGGGTCGAGCCAGAGGGCACCGCCGTCGGTCTTGCCGTACTTGGTGCCGTCGGCCCTGGTCATCAAGGGGGTGGCGATGGCGTGGACCTTCGCGCTCTCGGTGCGGCGGATCAGCTCCACACCTGCGGTGAGGTTGCCCCACTGGTCGGAGCCGCCGAACTGCAGGGTCACGCCGTGCTGGCGGTGCAGCTCGAGGTAGTCCATGGACTGGAGCAGCACGTAGCTGAACTCCGTGTAGCTGATGCCGGACTCCAGTCGGCTCTTCACCACGTCGCGCGCGAGCATCCGGTTGACCGGGAAGTGCTTGCCGATGTCGCGCAGGAAGTCGATGGTCGACATCGGAGCGGTCCAGTCGAGGTTGTTGACCATGGTCGCGGCGTTGTCGCCCTCGAAGGACAGGAACGGCTCGATCTGACCTCGCACGCGCCCGACCCACTCCTGCACCGTCTCCGCCGCGTTCATGATGCGCTCCCCGGCCTCCTTGGGGTCGCCGATCATGCCGGTCGCGCCGCCGACGAGGGCGTACGGCGTGTGGCCGGCCTCCTGCAACCGCCTGGCGGTGAGGATCTGCACGAGGTGGCCCATGTGGAGGCTGGGGGCGGTCGGGTCGAAGCCCACGTAGAACTTCACGCTCCCCTGGCCCAACGCGTCACGCAGGGCGTCGAGGTCCGTCGAGTGTGCGACGAGGCCGCGCCACTCGAGGTCGTCGAGGAGGGTCGGGTCGATGCGCACGCTGGAGCCTTCCGGGTGGGTGCTGTCGGGGTCCAGCCTGCCGCATCGGGCGGGCGACCGCCCACCCGGTTTGGTCCCACGGGCCACGGCACGGGCCGCGCCCTTAGTCTGTACGGCGGCACCAGGAGGACTTCCACAGTGATCGCAGGCAGGTACACGCTCGACCGCGAGATCGGTCGCGGCGGCATGGGCGCCGTGTGGCTCGGCCACGACGAGGTGCTCGGGCGCGAGGTCGCCATGAAGCGCATCGGGATGATGCCGGGCGGCACCAGCCCCGACCTCGAGCGCGCCGAGCGCGAGGCGCGTCTTGCCGCTCGCCTCAACCACCCGCACGTCGTCGCCGTCTTCGACCTCGTCCTCGACGACGAGCAGCAGTGGCTCGTCATGGAGTACGTCGAGGGCGTGACCCTCTCGGAGCTGGTCACGCGCGACGGCGCCCTGACGCCCGACGAGGCGTCCCCGCTGGTCGGCCAGGCCGCGGACGCCCTGGCCGCCGCCCACGCGGCGGGGATCGTGCACCGCGACGTCAAGCCCTCGAACATCCTGGTGACGCCCCGGGGGCAGGTGAAGCTCTCGGACTTCGGTATCGCCCGGGCCGAGGCGGACGCCTCCCTGACCCAGACCGGGCTGGTGACCGGCTCCCCGGCGTACCTCGCCCCCGAGGTGGCCTCCGGGCAGGGCGCGACCGACGCCAGCGACGTCTGGTCGCTCGGGGCCACGCTCTTCCACGCGCTCGCGGGGCACCCGCCCTACGAGGTGGGGGACAACCTGATGGGCGCGCTCTACCGGATCGTCCACGAGGACCCGCCGCGCTTCGCGAACGCCGGCTGGCTCCGCCCGCTGCTCGAGGCCACCATGACCCGGGAGCCCTCCGAGCGCTGGTCGATGGCGCAGGTGCGTGACTTCCTCGACGCGGGACCGACCGGCATGGTGCTGCACCCGGCCCCGTCGGTCCCGCTCGCGACCCCCGCCCCGGCCGACGTCACCTCGACGCGGGTCCTGACGAGCGCGGTCCCCCCGGTGGCCGCGCCGGGGGCGGCACCCGTGGCGCCCGCCGCCGCGTCGGCTCCCCCGCCGGCCACGCCACCGCCCGCTGCGCCCTCCGCGCCCTCCGCGCCCGTCGTACGACGACCCCGCTGGCGCCCGGGCGCGGCGACCCTGATGATCGGCGCCGCCCTGCTCGTCCTCATTGCGATCATCGCCTGGGCCTCCCTCACGGGTGGGGGCGGCGGCAACAACCCGCACGACGACGTCGCTCCCGAGCCGTCGACCCCGACCTCGTCGTCCGGGAGCTCCGCGCCGGCCGAAGCCGCGACCCAGGACGGCATGCAGGGCTTCGTCGAGGACTACCTGTCGACGGTGACCTCGGACCTCGACACGGCGTTCTCGATGCTCACCCCGTCGTTCCAGAGGCAGAGTGGTGGCATCAGCGGCTACTCGGGCTTCTGGGGCACCATCCAGACGGCGGACGTGCTGTCCTTCGGCAGGACCGACCCGGACGCCCTGACGGTCAGCTACCGGGTGGAGTACACCAGGACGAACGGCTCCAAGGTGCAGGACGACGTCACGCTGCAGCTGGAGTACAAGGACGGGACCTACCTCATCGACGGCGAGGCCTGAGGCACCGTCGCGAACGGCAGGCTGGCGTAGCGGCGCACGTAGTGCCCCTCGGCGAACACCCCCGCCTCCGCGTCGACGATGAACTCCGGCGCGGCGGCCAGGAGCTCCTCGAGGACGACGCGCCCGGCCAGCCGGGCGGCCGCGGCACCGAGGCAGTGGTGCGCCCCGTGGCTGAACGTGAGGATGCGCCGTGGCCCGCGCTCGACGTCGAGCTCGTCCGCGTCCGGTCCGAACTCGCGCGGGTCGCGGTTGGCGGCGCCGTAGAGCAGCAGCACCCGTGAGCCCGTGGGGATCCGGCCACCGTCGAGCTCGACCGCGCGGGTCGTGGTGCGCGCCAGGCCCTGGACCGGGCTGGCGAGGCGGAGCAGCTCCTCGACCGCGTCCGGGAGCAGCTCGGGGCGCCCGAGGAGGGTGCGGCGCTGGTCGGGGTGCTCGGTGAGCAGCTGCAGGCTCACGCCGAGCAGCCCGGTCGTCGTGTCGTTGCCGTCGGCGACCATCGTGAAGGCGAAGCCGAGCATCTGCAGGACGCTCACGTCGTCCCCAGCGCGGGTCAGCTGGGAGATCGTGTCCTCGCCCGGGTCGGCGCGGCGCCGCTCGATGAGCTCGGAGAAGTAGCCGAACATCTCCGCGGCCGCGGTCGCGCCCGCCAGCGGGCTGCCGGCGCTCGTGCCCGCCACGATCGCGTCCGTCCAGACGTCGAAGCGCGGCCGGTCCTCGTCGGGCACGCCGAGGTAGTGCGCCACGACGGTGCTCGGCAGCGGCTTCAGCAGCTCGCTCACGATGTCGACGCCGGCGCCGGCGGCCGGCTCCGCGATCGCCTCGAGCCGGGCCCGGACGAAGGCCCGCACCTGGGGCTCCAGCTCGGTGACCTGGCGCGGCGTGAACCCGCGGCCCACCATCCTGCGGAAGGCCGTGTGGTCCGGCGGGTCCATCATCACCATCGGCTGGAAGTCCCTGACCAGGTCCAGCTCGGCCTCGCCCGTGGTCATGGTCAGGCCGCGCGCGCTGGAGTAGGTCGCGGTGTCGCGCGCCGCGTCGTACACGTCGGCGAAGCGGCTCAGGACCCAGAAGTCGCCGTCCTCGACGTGGTGGACGGGATCGCGGTCACGGAGCTCGGCGTACGACGCCCAGGGACTGCGCCAGGACTCACCCGAGCGGGGCTGGAACAGCGGCGCGTCGTCGGGCATGGAACACGTTCTAGCATCCGGGCGCCCGGCCCGGCCAGCAGCCGGGCCCGCACGCAGTGTCCTCGATGAGCCACCTCCCGCCCGCCGTGGCCCCTATCGTTTGCGTGGGAGGTTCCATGGATCTGGCTGCTCTGTATCGGGACATCGTCGAGAATTCTCCCGACGGCATCTGGGTCTTCGACCTCGAGGGGCGAACCGTCTACGCCAACCCCGAGATCGCGCGGATGTTCGGGGTCGGCGACGCCGAGGTCCGTGGGCTGACGGTCTTCGACTCGCTCGACGAGGAGGGCCGCGCCCAGTTCGGCGCACACCTGGTCGACGTGCGCTCCGGCCGGCTCAACGAGACCGAGGTGGAGTGCCAGTTCGTGCGTCGCGACGGCAGCACGTTCTGGGTGCTGGTCCGCGAGAGCGCTCTCTACGGGCCCGGCGGCGAGCTCACCGGGATCTTGCACCGGGTCAGCGACTACAGCCGGCGACGGCACGTCGTCGAGGACCTCATCGAGAGCCAGCACCGGCTGGCCGAGGCGCAGCGGGTCGCCCGGATCGGCAGCTGGGACTGGGACGTCCAGCGCGACGAGATCACCGTCTCCGAGGAGCTCTGCGAGCTCTACGGCCTCGACCCCGAGTCGTTCCCGGCGGTGTACGCCGACTTCCTCGACATCGTGCACCCCAACGACCGGGGGATCGTCGACGACGCGGTCCGGTCGGCCCTCGACGACGCCGACCAGTTCGTGTTCGTCGCCCGGGTGCAGGGCGAGGACGACTGGGTGTGGACCCGCGGCCGGGGCGTCTCGATCCGCGACGCGAGCGGGCGGGTCGTCGCGATGTCGGGCACCCACCAGGACATCACCGCGGCGAAGAACGCCGAGGAGGCCCTCGAGGACCAGTTCGCCCAGAACGCCCTCATGCAGGCCGTCGCGATCGCCGCCAACGAGGCCCGGACGCTCGAGGACGTGCTCAGCCAGGCCAAGTCGCTGGTGCTGCTGCACGACGACTGGGAGCGGGCGCGCGGGTTCGTGCCCGCGGCGGACGGGCACGGCGTCGTACCCCTGTACCTCTCGGAGCAGGACCACGACAGCGACGAGGACTCCCCCGAGCTGACGGCCTCCGAGACGGCCCTCGCCAACCGCGCCTTCCGCCAGCAGGGGTCGGTGTGGGACGAGCGCCGGCTGACGATCGCATCGCCGGTCTCCGTGGGCGACGAGACGTGCGCGGTCGTCGTGATCACGTCCGCGCCACCGCTCTACCGCCACGACATGATCACGTCGATGGTGGAGCAGGTCTGCGTCCAGCTCGGCCGGGTGGCCGAGCGCGAGCGGGCCGAGCGCAACCTCGCCAGCGCCCGCGATGTCGCGATGGAGGCGTCGCGCCAGAAGTCGGAGTTCCTGGCCACGATGAGCCACGAGATCCGCACCCCCCTCAACGGCGTGATCGGGCTCAACGACCTCCTCCTGCGCACCGGGCTCGACCCCGACCAGCTGCGGCTCTCCTCGGGCGTGCAGGTCGCGAGCCGGGCACTGCTCAGCGTCATCAACGACATCTTGGACTTCTCCAAGATCGAGGCCGGCAAGCTCGAGCTGGAGCGGCTCGACTTCGAGACCAGGCCCGTCTTCGACCAGGTCGCCAGCGTCCTCGCGGAGAGTGCCCGGGCCAGGGGGCTCGAGCTGATGGTCTCGTGCCACCCCGACGTGCCGGAGGTGCTCGCGGGCGACCCCACGCGGCTGGCCCAGGTGCTCACCAACCTCGGCTCGAACGCCGTCAAGTTCACCGAGACGGGCGAGGTCTACATCCGCGCCACCGCGACGCCCGTCGCCGACGGCCGGACGGTGCTGCGCGTGGAGGTGACGGACACCGGTGTCGGCCTGGCCGACGTGGACGTCGACCACCTCTTCGACCCCTTCACCCAGGCCGACGCGTCCACGACGCGGGTGTACGGCGGCACCGGACTCGGCCTGGCCATCTCCCGCGAGATCGTCGAGGCGCTCGGCGGGCAGATCGGCACCGAGCCGAACCCTCGTGGCGGCAGCATCTTCTGGTTCACCGCGGTGTTCGACGCTCCTGCCGGGACGGCGACCGACCCGGACGACGCGTATGCCCGCACCTGGCTGAGCGGCCAGCGGGTGCTCGTGGTCGACGACAACCAGCACAACCGGTTGATCGTCGAGGAGCAGCTCGCCTGGTGGCAGGTGCGCTCGCAGAGCACCGCGAGCGCGGACGAGGCACTGGTGGCGCTGCGCCGGGCGACGGTCGACGGGGACCCGTTCGACGCCGTGCTGCTGGACGTGGCGATGCCCCACCGCGACGGCTTCGACCTCGCGCGCGACATCCGGCGCGACCCGGCGTACGCCGACCTGGTGCTGCTGATGCTCTCGTCGACGGACGCACCGCCCCTCGGCCGGGCCGACGACCTGCGGATCGCCGAGCACCTCACCAAGCCGGTGCTCTCCACCGTGCTGCGCACGGCGCTGCTGCGCCGGCTCGCCGGGGTCGCGCCGCGCCCGTCGACAATGCGCCCGCCCGTGGCGGAGACCACGACGAGCCACCACCTCCTGGTCGTGGAGGACAACCCGGTCAACCAGATGGTCGCCGTGGGGCTGCTCGAGGCGCTCGGCTACTCTGCGGTCACCGCTGACGACGGGATCTCGGCGATCGAGCTGCTCGGGGGGCAGAACTTCGACGCGATCCTGATGGACGTCCAGATGCCGCGCATGGACGGCTATGCCGCGACTCGCGCGATCCGGGCGCACGAGGCACCAGGGGAGCGGGTGCCGGTGATCGCCATGACCGCTGCCGCCGTCGAGGGGGAGCGGGAGAGGTGTCTCGCCGCCGGCATGGACGACTTCCTGACCAAACCCGTCGACCCCTCGGCCCTGACCAACGTCCTGGACCGATGGCTGAAGAAGGAGCCCCCGATGTCCACTCCCCCGCCCGAGGCGCCAGAGCCGGTCGAGGAGTCCCCCGGCGGTCTGGACCTCGCGAGGATCGACGAGCTCCGCGACCTCGACCCCGGCAACACGACGTACCTCGACCGGGCGATCGGCAACTTCGTCGCCAACACACCGACCACGATGTCCACCATCCGGACCGCCTTCGAGGGCGACGACGTGGAGACCCTCAAGGCGGTCTCGCACAAGCTCGCCGGCGGCGCGCTCAACCTGGGCGTGACCCCTGCCGGGCGGACCGCCCAGCAGATCGAGGTCGTCGCCGACACGGGCTCGACGGCGGCGGCCGCCGACCTCGTCGCGCTGCTCGAGACACAGCTCGAGGACGGGCGGGCCGCGCTGCTGGCCTACCAGGCGCGGTACACCGGCGGCTCGCCGGCCTGAGCGCGCCGAGCGCTTGAGCGCCGCGATTTCGGGTATGAACGGTGGTGAACGCGTCATCGGGCGCACCGGACAGGAGACACCATGAAGGGCTTGATCGGGATCGTCGTCGTCGTGTGGCTGCTGATCGGCGTGCTTGCTGCCTACCAGCGCGGCTACTTCGGCAATGACCAGAACGTGAGCTGCAAGACCGCCGGGGACACCACCCTGACCGTCGTCGCCGGGCCGCTGAACTACCTCGGCGCGAACCCCAAGGTCGACTGCAACGTGAACGTGCCGCAACCCTCCAACTGAGCTCGATCCGACTCGAGGAGCACGCGATGCGCTACACCAAGCTCGGGAACACCGGCCTCGACGTCTCGGTCGTGACGCTGGGCTGCATGAGCTGGGGTGACGCGTCCCGCGGCGGTCACTCCTGGGTGCTCGACGAGGACGCCGGCCGCACGATCATCAGGAACGCGCTCGAGGCCGGTATCAACGTGCTGGACACGGCGAACGTGTACTCCGCAGGCTCTTCGGAGGAGATCACCGGACGTGCGTTGCGCGACTTCGCGCGCCGCGAGGAGGTCGTGCTCGCCACGAAGGTCAACGGCCGGATGCGGCCGGGCCCGAACGGCGCCGGACTGTCGCGCGCGGCGATCCTGCACGAGATCGACGCCTCCCTCGACCGGCTCGGCACCGACTACGTGGACCTCTACCAGATCCACCGCTGGGACCCCGCGACCCCGATCGAGGAGACGATGGAGGCGCTGCACGACGTCGTACGCTCCGGCAGGGCGCGCTACCTCGGCGCCTCCTCGATGTTCGCCTGGCAGTTCGCCAAGGCCCAGCACGTCGCCGAGACGCACGGCTGGACGAAGTTCGTGTCGATGCAGAACCACTACAACCTGATCTACCGCGAGGAGGAGCGCGAGATGCTCCCGCTCTGCGCGGACCAGGGCGTCGGCGTGATCCCGTGGAGCCCGCTCGCACGCGGCCGGCTGACCCGGCCGTGGGACGCGAGCACGGCCCGCGCCGAGACCGACGAGTTCGGCGCCAGCCTCTACCGCGACGAGGACCGGGCGACCGTCGAGACCGTGGCCGCGGTCGCCGAGCGGCGCGGGGTCTCCCCCGCGCAGGTCGCGCTCGCCTGGCTGATGGCGCAGCCCGTGGTCTCGTCGCCGATCGTGGGCGTCACCAGGCCGGCCCACCTCGATGACGCCGTCGCGGCCGTGGACCTCGAGCTGAACGACGACGAGCTCGCGGAGCTCGGCGCGGGCTACGTCCCGCACGCCGTCGCCGGCCACCAGTGAGCCCGGGGCCGTAGCCGCCGAGGACGGCACCGGGGGCCGACGCTGCGCCTAGCCCCTGTAGTCGCCCAGCGTCGTGGCCTCCAGGACAAGAGGCCCTTCGGTGCAGCGGTCGGCGACCGTGCTGGAGAAGGCCCGGAAGGCCTCCGAGGCGAGCAGTGGGTTCCCCTGCCCCGTCATCGTTACGACGTGGACGAACGTCAGGCCGTCCTCGAGCCGGAAGCTCTTGTACTGCAGGCCTTCCGGTTTCAGTGCGTCGAGGTCGGCGAAGACCGCCGCGACGAGGCGGGTGTTCTCCTCGGCACACTCGGGCCTGGTGACATAGCGGATGACGCGCGTGAGGCTCATGACGCACGCACGCTGTTGTTGCGGGCGTCGTGGGTGAGCACGGCGAGACCGAGCTCCTCGAGCAGCGGCGGCAGGTACATCCCGAACCGCCCGCGGTAGCCGGTGCGCAGGCCGTACCAGCCCCCGACCGGGTTGCTGTCCGAGCGGCCCCAGGCCTCGACGGTCCCGTCCGCCGCCGGCTTCTTCTCATCGGCCGCTCCGAGCGGGACCCAGTCGTGCTGCTCCTTCAGCCAGGCGTGCAGGTCCTCGACCGCCCGCCACTGGTACTTCAGGGTCGTCGACCCCACCCGGCAGACGAGCACCTCGTCCTCCCGCCACATCTGGTACACCGCGCTGCCCGGCGGCGTGGTGAGCTCCCACGGGTCGTCCTTGGTCCCTGTCGTCATGCCTGTGCTCCTCGGGTGTAGTACGGGACCAGCTGGTCCCAGCCGATCTGGTTGCGGTCGCGCCACAGGCCCGCGGTCTCGCCGAGCACCTCCCAGCCGCGGTGCTCGATCCGGACGCGGGTCGAGGCGCCCTCGCCCGGCGCGAAGCGGATCTCGACCTCGGTGGCATGCTCCGCCTCGCGCCCGAGATGCCAGCTGTAGCCGAGCACCGACGGCGGTTCCCAGACCGTGATGCGGCCCCAGTCGTGCTCCGTGCCGTCGGTGCTGCGCTCGAAGATGCGGCCGCCCCGGCCGGGCTCGAGGACCACCTCGCCGCCGGAGACCGTGTGATCGCTCGGCCACCAGGTCGCGATGCGCGTCGTCCAGGTGGTGAAGGCGTGCTCGACGGAGCAGGCCACGTCGAAGGACAGCGTCAGGGGCTCAGTCATGGGTGTTCTCCGCCACCAGTCCAAAGCGGTTGGCGGCCTCGCCCCACACGCCCTGGACGTAGGCCTGCACGGCCTCGAGGCCCTGGGCCTGCAGCTGGTAGATGCGCCGGGTGCCCTCCGCCCGCTCGGCCACGAGGCCGGCGTCCTTGAGCAGCCGGAGGTGCCGCGACACCGCGGGCCGGCTGATCGGCATGGACTCGGCGATCTCGCCGACGGCGAGGTCCTCGGCACCGAGCAGCCGGAGGATCTCGCGCCGGCTCGGGTCGCCCAGCGCCACGAACGGATCGGTAACCACACAGTTACGGTAACACGTCGGTTACCGATCCGCTGATGGCTGGTGGTGGGGCGGGTGGGGCTCGAACCCACGACCCAAGGATTATGAGTCCTCTGCTCTGACCGACTGAGCTACCGCCCCTTGCCAGCGGGACCCTACCGGTCGCGCTGTCCGCTCAGGAGAGCCGCTCGATCAGCGCCATCGCGTCGTGCGGCGCGTAGCCCTTGGCATCGTTGTCGAAGTACACGAACACGTCGCCGTCCTCGCTCCAGCGCCGGCACTTCGCGGCCCACTCGTCGAGCGCGGTGGCGCCGTACCCGCTGGTGTAGAGCTCGACGTCGCCGTGCAGCCGGACGTAGACGAAGTCGCTGGTGAGCTCCTCCACCCGCGGGAAGCGGCGTGCGGTGTCCGCGACCACGCAGGCCACGCGGTGCTTCCGCATGATCGCGAACGCCTCGGGGGTGCAGAACGTGGCGCTGCGGAACTCCAGGGAGTGGCGCAACGGCACGTCGGCCAGCCCGGCCGGTGCCTGCGTCAGCGCGCGGTCCTCCGGGACCTTGTCGTCGTGGCGGGCCGCCAGCGCGGCGGCCTCGCCGAAGGTCCGGGGCAGGCGGCCGAAGAAGTCGTCCAGCACGGTGGCGTCGAAGGGCAGGTTCTCGGGCAGCTGCCACAGGAACGGTCCGAGCTTCGGCCCGAGCGCGAGCACACCGGAGGCGAAGAAGTTCGCCAGGGCGGTGTCCACGTCGCGGAGGCGCTTGAGGTGCGTGACGTAGCGCCCGCCCTTGACGGCGAAGACGAAGTCGTCGGGCGTCTGGTCGTGCCAGGAGGCGTACGACGTGGGCCGCTGCAGCGAGTAGAACGACCCGTTGATCTCGATCGAGGTCAGGTGCTCGGCGGCGTACTCCAGCTCGCGCCGCTGGACCAGGCCCTTGGGGTAGAAGTCACCCCGCCAGGCGGGGTAGGTCCACCCCGAGATCCCGACCCGGACCCGTCCCATCGGATCAGTCGTTGCGCACGGAGTCGACGACGAGGGCGAAGGCGTTGAGACCGGCCCACCCGAGCGTGACGGCGAGGACCTTCGTGCGGATCTCGTCGTCGTCGGTCTTCGAGGAGAGCAGCAGTCCGTCGCCGAGGTCCATCGCGATGCGCAGCAGCATCGCGGCCTTCACGGTCTTGCCGGACCGGCCGAAGATGCCGAGCGAGCTGATCGCCAGGTCGCGGACGCCGTACGTCTGGGCCAGGAGGTGCAGGCCGGGCATGTCCTTCTTGTCCGCCCCGAGGGCGTTGCCGAGGTGTTCGGGCCTGACGAGCGCGAAGGCGCCGTAGCCGGCGGTCGCCGTGGACATGAACCGACTCAGCTTGTAGGACATGCCGCCACGCTACCGACCGGTCACGAACCCAGCCTCACCCGGCGAGGTGGCATCCTCGGTCCATGAACGAGCAGCCCGCACCCGCCCCGCTCGAGCCCCTCCCCGAGGACTGGGGGCGCGCCGTGTGCGTGGTCGCCCATCCCGACGACATGGAGTTCGGGGCGGCCGCGGCCGTCGCGCGCTGGACCGGGCAGGGCAAGGAGATCGTCTACTGCATGGTCACCAGCGGCGAGGCCGGCATCGACGGCATGACACCCGACGAGTGCCGCGTGGTCCGGGAGGCCGAGCAGATCTCGTCGGCGCAGATCGTGGGGGTGCCGATCGTGGAGTTCCTCGGCCAGCCCGACGGGGTCCTGGAGTACGGCATCGCCCTGCGGGCCTCGATCGCCCAGGTCGTACGACGCTTCCGCCCCGACGTCGTCATCACCGGGAACCTCCGGGACACCTGGGGCGGTCGCAACCTCAACCAGGCCGACCACATCGCCGTCGGACGGGCCGTGCTCGACGCCGTCCGCGACGCCGGCAACCGCTGGATCTTCCACGACCAGCTCGTCGGCGGGGTCGAGCCGTGGGGCGGCGTCGAGGCCGTCTGGGCGTTCGGCTCGCCCGAGTCCACGCACGCCGTCGACACCACCGACACCTTCGAGGCCGGCGTCGCCTCGCTCGAAGCGCACGCGGCGTACATCACCGGGCTGGGCTGGGAGCACTTCGACGCCCGGGAGTTCCTCGAGGGCATGGGCCGCGCCACGGGGCAGCGCCTCGGCGTGCCGATGGCGGCACCCTTCGAGGTGTTCCCGATGGGCTGGGGCGAGTAGCCCCGCAGGACCACCGGATCCCGTCGGCCACCAAGCACGCTGCCGTAACCGGGGCGAGCTCACGTCGCTCTCGGGCGTTGCCGATCAGCGCTGGATCTGCATGACGATGGCCTTGGGCTCGGTGAAGAACTCGCGACTGAAGTTGCCGCCCTCTCGACCGACGCCGGAGTCTCCGATCCCGCCGAACGGCGTGCGCAGGTCCCGGATGAAGAAACAGTTCACCCATACGGTTCCGGCGCGGAGACGGGACGCCACGCGGTGCGCCCGCGAGAGGTTCTCGGTGAACAGCATTGCGTTCAACCCGTAACGGGTGTCATTGGCGAGCCGGACGACCTCCTCCTCGGACTCGAACCGGTTGACCACACACACCGGCCCGAAGATCTCCTCGCAGTACGCCGGCGCGGTGAGCGGCAGATCGGTGACGACGGTAGGTCGCATCAGCCACCGGCCCTCATCATCGGCTCCCCCGGTGAGGATCTTCCCTCCGTCGAGGCCGATGCCGTCGACATACGCCGACACCTTCTCGAAGTGCCTCTTGCTGGCGAGGCTGGAGAACCGGGTCTTCGGGTCGAAGGGGTCGCCGATCGTGAGCGCCTCAGCGGCGGCCACGAAGCGGTCCATGAACTCGTCGTAGACAGCGGAGGCGACGAAGAGCCGCGAACCTGCCAAGCAGATCTGCCCGGAGTTGCGGAAGCTCGCCTCCACGGCCCAGTGCACGGCGTTGTCCAGGTCGGCGTCATCGAACACGATGTTGGCGCCCTTGCCGCCGAGCTCGAGGGAGACCGGTGCGAGGTTGCTCGCGGCGGACGCCATGACGGCCTTCCCGGTCGTCGAGGAGCCGGTGAACGTCACGCGGTCGACCCGGTCGTCCGCCACGAGGGACGACCCGGCCGGGGCGCCGTGCCCGTTGAGGACGTTGAGGACTCCGGGCGGGAAGCCCGCCTGGACGGCGAGCCTACCCAGCAGGGTGACCGACGCAGGGGTGTCCTCGGACGGCTTGATGATGCAGGTGTTGCCCCACGCGATGGCCGGGGCGATCTTCCAGCTGGCCATCATCAGCGGGAAGTTCCAGGGACTGATGGCGGCGACGACACCTGCCGGCCCGTACTCGCTGTAGGAGTGGTGCCCGGAGTCCATCGGGTACACCTCCCCGCAGTGGTCGCGCTGGTGGTCGGCGAAGAAGCGGAAATTCCAGATCGAGCGCGAGACGTCGTGCTGTGCCTGGGCGAGCGGCTTGGCCATGTTCGTCGTGTCCAGCACCGCCAGGTCGTCCGCGCGCTCCTCCATGAGGTCGGCCAGGCGGTGGATCGCTGCCGCACGCTCGGCGCGCCCCATCCGCGGCCACGGTCCCTCGTCGAAGGCCCGTCGCGAGCTCGCCACGGCGCGGGCAGCGTCCTCGGGTCCGCCCTCGGCCGCCGTGGCCCACACCTTCTGGGTCCAGGGGTTCCATACCTCGAATGTCGCACCGTCGACCGAGGGGACCTCTTCCCCGTCGATCACGTGGCCAAAGAATTCCAGGTCGCTCATCGGGCGTCTCCTTCGTGCGTGGTTCTCTCGGCGATCGTCACATCACCGGCTGCCCAGTGCGTGGCGGGGACTTCCCGGATGACCACCCGGACATTCCCCACGGGCGCACCGACCGCGGCGGAGGCTGCCTGGGTGAGTCCGCTGATCAGGTCCCGCAGCTGTTCGGGACTGCGACCCTCCACGAGCGTCACTTCGATGAGGGGCATGACCTCAGACCTTCCCGCCGTTGAGGAACACCGAACCCAGATGGGTGAAGTGCATCGCGATCGAGGCGCCAGGGAGCGCGAACACGGCGTCGGTCATCCCGCCGGTCAGCACGATCCAACCCGGCTCGATCGCATGGCCGCGCCGGGCCAGGTCGTTGGCCGCGAGCGCGAGTGCCTCACCGGGATGTCCCTGGACGGCTGCGCCGGTGGCGGAGTCGACGACCACGCCGTCGACCTCGACCAGCACGGCCTCGAGGCTCAGATCGAGCTGCGCCGGGGGCACTCCGACCGGACCGGTCACGAAGGCGGCCGACGAGGCGTTGTCGGCGGCCACGTCTCCCGCGGTGAACCGGAAGTCGCGGTAGCGGCTGTCGATGACCTCGGCGCCTCCCCACACGGACTCGACGGCCCGCATGGCCGTCGAGCAGGTCACTCCCGGCCCCTCCAGCCTGTCCCCCATCACGAAGACGATCTCCGGCTCCACCCGCGGATGGATCAACCGTGTCTGTGGCACCGGGTCGCCGACAGGCAGGACCATCGCGTCCGTCAACCAGGCCACGAAGGGGAAGTCCACCCCCATCCGCTGCTGCTTCGCGCGGCTGGTCAGGCCGAGCTTGACCCCGATCAGCCGTTCGCCGCGCTCCAGCCGCTTGCGCAGGTTGAGGTCCTGGATCTCGTAGCCGGTGTCGAGGTCGAGGCCTGGCCAGTCGTCGGTGAACGGCGGACGGTCGATCCGCTCGTCCTCGCACCTGAGCAGCTCGGCAGCCGCCGACTGGACATCCCAGCCGCCCTTCGGGGCCGATGCCGCGCTCGAGGTCGCCATCAGCGCACCCCCGCAGCAGCCACGTCGCCGAGCGACCGCTCTTCGGCGAGCTGGAGGGCGATGTCGATGATCATGTCCTCCTGGCCGCCGACATAGCCGTATTCGCCCACCCTCTGCAGGATCTCGTGGGCAGGCACGCCATACCGCTCCCCGGCCCGCTCGGCGTGCAGCAGGAACGAGGAGTAGACCCCCGCGTAGCCCTGCGTGATCGAGGAGCGGTCCATCCAGGGCAACCGGGGGATGAACGGGCGCACGACCTCCTCGGCGGCCGACAGCACCTCCCCCAGGTCGATGCCGGTGCGGATCCCCAGGCGCGCGAAGGTCGCGGCGAGCACCTCGGTCGGCGAGTTTCCTGCGCCCGCGCCGAGCGCGCACAGGGCCCCGTCGATCTGCTTCGCGCCGGCTTGGTAGGCCAAGACCGAGTTGGCGATCCCCATACTCAGGTTCTGATGCCCGTGGAAGCCCACCTGGGCGCCGTCGCGGCCGACCTCGTCGATCACGGCCAGGATCCGTTCCTGGGCGTCGGAGAGCACGAGCGCACCGGCAGAGTCGACGACATACACGCACTGGGCGCCAGCATCGACCATGATCCGGGCGTTCTCGGCCAGCACCTGCGGCGAAGCCCTGTGTGCCAGCATCAGGAAACCCACGGTCTCCATCCCGAGATCGCGTGCCTCTCCGAAGTGTTGAACGGAAACGTCGGCCTCGGTGCAGTGGGTGGCAATCCGGGCCACCGACGCGCCCACCGCCTGGGCCCGCTTGAGGTGCTTGACCGTGGCCAGCCCGGGGAGCATGAGGATGGCGATCTTGGCGTGGGTGGCCTCGTCCACGGCCGCGGCGATGAGGTCGAGCTCGTCGACCCGGCTGAACCCGTAGTTGAAGCTCGAGCCCCCGAGCCCATCACCGTGGCTCACCTCAATCACCTGGACCCCTGCGCGGTCCAGGGCGGAGACCACGCCACGCACCTGCTCCTCGGTGAACTGGTGGCTCATCGCGTGGGAGCCGTCTCGCAGGGTGGAGTCGGTGATGCGCAGATCTCGCTCGCCTCCCGCCGAGGACAGGTTCGCCAGGACCTCGGCCTCGCTCACGTCACGACCGACGACGGGGACGTCCTCGGGCCGGATCTTCATGTCACCCATGGGTTCAGATCCCTGCTTTCGCTCGGACACCGGTCAACGAGTCGGCGAGGTCGCCGAGGTCGGCCGACGACTTCCACGTCGTCTCGACGCCGAAGCGGTGGGCGACCATGAGATCGCCCACTCTGGCGGCCGCCGCGGTGATGATGTCGAGGTTGCCGGCGTAGTCCGGCAGGTAGTCACCCCGCCCCTTCACCTCGATCGGGATGAAGACCCGCGCCTGGCCCCGCCAGGTCTCTCGTGCCGGGTCGAACTGGGGGTCGGTGCGCAGGTGATAGCCGGGGACATACTCCTGAACCGTGCGCTCCATGGCGTAGATCGACTCCAGCAACCGGTCCTTGAGCTCGCCGGGTTCCGCAGCGTCGGGCGGGATCGCGCAGAACACCGTGTTGCGCATCATCAGCGGCGGCTCGACGGGATTGAGGATGATGATCGCCTTGCCATGCTCTGCTCCCCCGACGGCTTCGACCGCGGAGGCCGTGGTCTCGGTGAATTCGTCGATGTTGGCGCGGGTTCCGGGGCCTGCCGACCGGCTGGAGACCGAGGCGACGATCTCCGCATACGTCACCGGCACGACCGAGGACACCGCGTGCACCATGGGCACGGTCGCCTGACCGCCGCAGGTGATCATGTTGACGTTGGTGGCGTCGAGGTTGAACGACAGGTTGACCGGGGGGCACAGGTACGGGCCCACTGCGGCGGGGGTCAGGTCGATCGCGAGGATGCCCGCCTCGGCGTATCGCGGCGCATTGGCCTCGTGTGCCTTCGCTGACGTGGCCTCGAAGACGATGTCGGGCAGCTCATCTTGGGCAAGCAGCCAATCCACACCGTCGGCGGTGGTCTCAAGGCCGAGCCGCTTGGCTCGGGCAAGCCCGTCGGAGGTGGGGTCGACGCCGACCATGAAGCGCGGCTCGACGATGTCGCTGCGTCGCATCAGCTTGAACATCAGGTCTGTGCCGATGTTGCCGGGCCCGACGATGGCGGCACTCGCCTTCCTCGCGTTCTGTCCAGTCATGGGGAATCCTCTTCGTCGGGGGCGAGATCGTTCGCGAACTTGGCAGTGACGCTGCCGAGCCCAGCGAACGTTGCGGTGACCGTGTCTCCCGGAGCGACGGGCACCATGGCGCAGAGCGCGCCGGGCAGCACCACCTGACCCGCTTCGAGGGTCACCCCGCGCGCACCCACTGTGTTGGCGAGCCAGACCAGGGCGCGCAGGGGCGAACCGAGTACGGCGCCGCCCGCGCCGGTGCCGACCACGTGACCGTTCCGGGTCAGCACCGCGCCGATCAGGCGCAGGTCGACGTCGGCGATCGAAGTCGGGGTCGAGCCCAGGACGAGAGCTCCAGAGCTGGCGTTGTCGGCAATAGTGTCGAACAGCCCGATCTTCCAGTCCTCGACCCGGCTGTCCACGATCTCCAGGGCAGGAAGCATGAAGTCCACCGCGGCCAGGGCCTCGTGCGCGGTCACGCCAGGTCCGCTGAGCGGGCGCCTGAGGACGAACGCCACTTCCGGCTCGATGCGTGGCTGGAGGAACCTGCCCATCGGGATCGGCTCGTGCTCGAGGTAGAAGAAGTCGTCGAGCAGGTGCCCGTAGTCCGGTTGGTCCACCCCCAGGAGGCGCTGCATCGCAGCACTGGTCAAGCCCACCTTGTGACCCTTGACGGCGCGGCCTTCCCCGAGGAACCACTCGATCTGCTGAAGCTGGATCGCGTAGGCGTCCTCGAGGGTCATGTCCTCGTAGGTCGCGGTGAGCGGGGCGATCGGCTTCGCGCTCACGTAGGCGTCGTACAGCGATCGGGCCGCCTCAACGCGCGTCTGGTCGTCCATCACAGGTCGAGCTCCAGCCGGGCGCAGGTCGGCCGCGAGCAGCAGATCATCATCTTGTCCATCGCAGCCTGCTCCTTCTTGGTCAGCACCAGGTCCCGGTGGTCCACGGTCCCCGACAGGATCCCGGTGACACATGATCCGCAGATCCCCTCGCGACAGTCGTTCTCGACCTCGACACCCAGCGCCAGGACCGTCTCGAGGATGTTGGCGTCGGGCTTCATCCGCAGGGTGTGCCCCGACCGCGCCAGCACGAGTTCGTAGTTCTCACCGTCGGGGGGTGGCGATTCCTTGGGCTCGACTCCGGCCCGGCTGAACAGCTCGAACCTCACCAGGTCCTGGTCGGGCCCATGCGCGGAGTCGACCGCGGCCTCCACGGCGCGCAGCAGGGCGAGTGGCCCACACACATAGATCAGTCCGCCCTCGGGCAGCTGCTTGACCACCTCGTCGAGATCCGGCATGCCGTCGCGGTCCTCCGCGAGGAACCTGACCCGGTCACCCAGTGCGCCGAGGCGGCTGCGGAAGGCCATCGAGCCCTCGGTGCGGCCGCCGTAGGTGAGCTGGAAGGGACGTCCTGAACGCTCCAGGTGCTCGGCGAACGCCATGATCGGCGTGATGCCCACGCCGCCGGCCACCAGTGCGTAGTACGGCGCGTCCTCCAGGGCGAAGCTCTGCTTGGGCCGAGTGACCATCAGCCGGTCTCCGACGCGCAGCTGGTCGTGGATGAACGCCGACCCTCCGCGTCCTCCCGGCTCGCGCAGCACCGCGATGTCGTAGCAGGAGAGGTCCCGCGGGTCTCCGCACAGCGAGTACTGGCGCGTGGTCCCGTCGGGGACGTAGACGTCGATGTGCGCACCGGGCTGCCACGGCGGAAGGGGGTCGTTGTTCTCGATCCGGGACAGGCTGACCGAGATCACGCCCTCGGCCTCCCAGGTCATCCGGTTGACCCGTAGCTCGCGCTGCTCAACCACCGTGGGGCTCCGGTGAAAGACCGAGGAGCTTGCGCACCTCGGCGTACGACGCGTCCGGGTCGGCGACGTCGAACCACACGGATGGGATGCCGAGCGCCTCGGCACCGCGGATGTTGGTGCGCTGGTCATCGAGGAAGACCATGTCGGCGTATGACACGTCGAGACGCTCCGAGAGCAGCTCGTAGAGCCGTGGGGCTGGCTTGAGGTGGCCCTCGACCGAACCGTCCACGACGACGTCCACGTCACCGACGATCTCGATCTTCTCGATCCACTCCTCGCTGTGGAACGCCCGCAGGTCATTGGTCAGGATCGCGGTCGGGTGCCCGGCCGCCCGCGCGTCGCGCACGAGAGCACGCGCCTGAGATCGCACCAGCTCAGGGCGCGCCGGCTCGTACAGGTGAGCGATCATCACCCGGACGTCCGAGCCCGCGCCACCACCCTCATGCCAGTCGCTCGCCCGCGCCGCCCAGTAGGCACGCTCGGTGATCGTGCCGTCCTGGAGCTGGCCCCAGTCGGGGTCGGGTCGGTCCACCGTCGCCAGCGGACCGCGCTGGTGCAGCATCGCGTGGGCCGGGGTTGCCGGCTCGTCGGCCACCAGCTCGAAGGGCGTCAGCAGCACGGGGCCACCGAAGTCCAGCACCAGGGCGGGTCGATTCATCAATGCTCGGGCTCCTCGATGACCGCTCGCTCGAAGAGCACGACGTTGCCGGTCCAGCGGCACTCGGCGCACCAGGTCAGGAAGACCCGGTCACCGGCGTTCCACCACTCCGAGACCAGCCCACGGTCCAGTGAGGCCGCGCACTGCGGGCAGAACTTGGGCTTGTCGAGCAGGTGGTGTGCCGCGTCCGAGGCGAACCAGTCGCCCGGCGGCGGCAACCGGTGCGGGTCCGGGGGGAGCACGGGCATCGAGCGATGGTGTGCCGCACGATTCGCCACCTGGTTGAGGTCAGGCACCGGACCCGGCCTTCTCCCGGGCGACGGCGGCGTCGCGGTGGAGAGCGAGGAGCTGCTCGCGGATCGGGCTGTAGCGCATCGAGCCCCCGTTGATCCACTGGTCGGTGAACGCAGTACCGGCCCCGAACTTGTCCTTCTCGCAGGGCAGATTGATGATCTCGTGCTTCTCGCGCACGACACCCGGGGGGTCCTCGCCGTCCTCCACGGAGGCCATGGCCTCCTTGAACATCTTGCGGAGCATCGCGACGCCCTGGTCCGAGCGACCCAGGTGCTCCTGGGACCGGTCGGTGATCGCACCCTGCGAGACCCAGGCCATGACGTCCTGGCCCTCGACGTAGTCGGTGACGAAGTCGCCGTTCTCGTCGAAGATCTCGTAGTCGTAGACGACCGGACGCTCCTGCTTCTCCCAGGTGGCACCCTCGGGGTGATGCAGGGAGTAGAACAGCTTCCAGGTCGTCGTGTCGTCGATCGGCACCCGGATCTGCATCTGGTCGATGAACATCCCGCCGACGCGCATGCCGTAGGGGAACATCATCGGGTGGCCGATGGCCCAGTCGTCGTCGCTCTCGGTGTGTCCCTCGAGCACCCGCCGCTTGATGATGCCGAACTCGAACTCGTCGAAGGACACCTTCATGTGCTTCTTCTGGAACGACTTCGGTGCTTCGAAGCCCTGGGTCTGGCCGAGGAACTCGAAGTAGGCGCCGTGCAGCCACTCGACGTGGTGCGGATCGACGGAGTTCTCCATGATCTGCAGCCAGTTGCACGGCAGGGTGGCGACTCCGATGTCGCGGATGCCGTCCTCGACGTAGACGTCGAAGCGCGGCAGCTCCGGGACCGGGGCGGGACCGACGTACACCCACACCATGCCGCCCAGGGTCTGGGCGGAGCCGGCCTTCGCCTTGATCTTCTCGCGGAAGGTGGTGTTGTCGTTCTCGGCCGGCTGCTCGACGCACTGGCCGTCGAAGTCGTACTTCCAGCCGTGGTAGCCGCACCGGATGCCGTCCTCGTGGACGATGCCGTAGGTCAGGGAGGCGCGGCGGTGGGGGCAGGCCTCGCCGATGACTCCGTACTTGCCGGACGGAGTCTTGTAGAGCGTCCAGTTCTCACCCAGCAGCCGCACGGTCTTGCTCGGCTTGGTGTCGAAGTCCTGCTCGAACGCAATGGGGTACCAGTAGCGGCGCAGCACCTCGCCCATAGGGGTGCCGGGGCCGACGCTGGTCAGCTCCTCGTTCTGCTCCACAGTCAACATGCGTGCTTCTCCTTCTGGTTCACGTGGTCACGTGGGTGGCGGGTTGGTCGGCACAGCGACGGGGCGATGGCCCTCAGCCGATGACCGTCACCTTCCCGGTGTTGCCGTCGACGCGGAGGATCTGTCCGGTCGTGATGGTCTTGGTGCCGAACGCCGTGCCGGTGACGGCAGGCAGGCCGTACTCGCGGCACACGATGGCGGCGTGGCTCATCATTCCGCCGACATCGGTGACGGTCGCCTTGATCTTGCCGAAGACCGGTGCCCACGAGGGCGCCGTCAACGGGGCCACGAGGATCTCGCCGTCCTGGATCTCGCCGACCTGGTCGGCGGAGAAGATGACCCGCGCGGGGCCCTCGACGAGGCCCGGCGAGGCCGCGAAACCGGTGAGCACACCCTCCTCGCCACCTTCGCCGGCGTTGAGCCACGCGGACACCGAGTCGGAGGTGATGCCCCACAGCATGACGGTGAAGGGCTCGGTGACGACCTCGGGCGGGATGCCCAGCGCCGGAGGTGCCGACCAGCCCTTGAGCGCCTGGTGGATGCCGCGGCGGCGCTCGACCTCGGCGGGCCAGTAGCCCGGGCCGCGCGGCGGTGCACCGACCGCCCAGGCGGAGTAGAGGTCCCACAGGACCTCTCCCACCTCGGAGCGTTTGAACATGAAGACGTCGTTGACCTCGGCGATGAACCCAGCCCCATGCAGCACGGCCCCGAGGTCCTTCATCTTGCGCCACAGCACCGAGTGCGCCCAGTGCTCGACGTAGAAGTTGTGGTTCTCCACATAGGGGAAGACCGTGCGCGAGAGCCCCAGCTTGCCGTCGAAGGCCTCGCGGTCCTCGTCGCTGGCGAGCAGCTCGCGATACTCCGAGACGACGCGGTCACGTTCGACGTGCAGGGCGGCGACCGGGCGGTCGAGGTCGACGCCCTCCTTGACCTTGACGATGTAGTCGGTGATGTAGCCGACCGGCACCTCGATGTTCTCGATCCAGATCTTGTCGGAGTGGTAGAAGCCCGAGCCCGTGGAGAAGTTGAACCACGGCTCCGCCGACTTCTCCCACTCGGCGATCCAGGCCTGCCCGACGTCGTCGGAGTGCAGCTTGGCCCAGGTGTCCTTGACGTCACCGGTGCCGAAGCGGTCGTCGACGCCACTGCTGACGGCCAGGCGGGCGAGCCTCTTGAGCTCGTCGTCGGGGCGGAAGAGGTCGACGTCGACGCCCGCCACCATCTTCGCGATCGCCAGGTCGGGGATGGAGGGGAAGGCGGTCTTGCAGAACCCGAAGAAGTCGAGGTAGGCGGCGTAGCCGAGGTTGAGGAACTCGAAGTGGTACTGCCACAGGGTCAGGCCCAGGTCGAGGAGGCGGTGGTAGCCCGCGAGCAGGGCGTTGCCCGAGCCCACGCCCGCGCCGGAGGTGATGACCTCCAGGTCCTCCATCTCCGGGAGCGGCTCGAAGGTCAGGTCGCTCATCTCCTGGACCAGAGCGCGGATCTTCACCAGCCAGTCGTCGTAGAGGCGGTCCCAGTTGCCGAAGTAGAAGCCAGCGCGCTCCATGAAGTGCGGGACACGGGCCTCGATCTCCTCCTCCGGCGCGGGCACGGGGCTGAGGTAGACATAGCCGTTCAGGATCCGGTAGTCGACGCCGTACGCCGGCGGGATCAGGTAGTGCCGGGTGTTGTACTGCGAGAGCGAGGCGATCGCGAACTCCAGGAACGTGGTGTCCCACGGCGTCATCGCCTCCGGCCAGTGGACCCCGTCGTGGAACCAGAAGCCCGTGTCCTCGTAGTCCCTGCGCTCTTCGGAGAAGACGGAGGAGTAGGTGTAGAGCTCGCGCCAGCCTTCGGCTCCGGCAGGTGTCTCGATCTCGAAGGGACTGGGAAAGCGATCGGCCATGGTGGTACTCCTTGAGTCGGCGGAACGGCCATGCGTGATGTGCGATCGTCCGCTCATCGGGGCGGACGGAGCTCCTGACCCGAGTCAGGCCGGTTGGGTTCCCCTCTTGGAGTACAAGGGGTTCACGAGCGTGTCGACGATGGAGGCCATCGCGTCGACCTTGGCGCCCACGTCGCGCTTCTTCTTGCTCCAGACCGTCTCCGGCCGCGCCTGGAGGAGCACGACGTCTGAGCCCTGCGGCAGGTCGTCGTCGACGGCCCACTCGATGTCCTGGGCGAAGCCGTAGTGCTTCTCGGCGACCCGGGCGAGCCGGGCGATGGCGACGATCTCGGCGTCCGTGAGGCAGGGTGCGTTGGCCTTGTCCTCGTCCAGCTCGACCCGGGTGACGACGGGGCGGTGACCGTCCCCCTGTTCGGTCAGGAGGTGGGCGTGGGTCTTGGGGCTGATCGTGCGACGGCTGATGGACCACATGACCTTGTCGACGAGGAAGTTGTCGGGGGTCACGTCGCCGGAGACGACGCCCTCGCCGAAACCCCAGGCCGCGTCGATGCAGATGCCCGACCGGTCGCCGTTGGTGGGGTCCAGGGTGAAGGCGACACCCGCGCTGCGGGGGCGCACCATCTTCTGGACGGCGACGGCCATGTCGACCTCGTCGTGGGCGTAGCCCATCTGGTTGCGGTAGGTGATGGCGCGGTCCGTGTAGAGGCTGGCCCAGCAGGCCCGCACCTTGTCCAGCACCTCGTCGATGCCGCACACCCAGAGGTAGCTGTCGTGCTCGCCGGCGAAGGAGGCGTCGGGTGAGTCCTCGGAGGTAGCGGAGGACCGTACCGCGACGGGCACCTCATCGAGGTCGCAGAGCTCGCAGAGCTCGGCGTACATACGCCGGATCTCGGACTCGTGCACCTCGGGCAGCGGCCAGCTGCGCACCAGGTCGCGGGCCGCGGCGGCGACCCTGGCCAGGGCGGCACCGTCGCGGTCGTCGATGTCGTCGATGAGCTCCTTGATCCGTGGCATGACTCCGGAGGTCTCCCGGGCGTCGGCGAAGACGCGGGTGGTGATCGCGAAACCGGGCGGGACCGGCAGACCGGCCTGGCTCATCGTGCCGAGCGACGCGCACTTGCCGCCGACCTGCAGGTGGTGCTCGCCGGCCAGGGTTCCGAACGGGATCGCGCTGGGACATTCAGCCATGATGGTCACTCCTGGAATCGAGGGTCGGAGCTGGGCGGGAGGGCTTCGAGGTCCGGCACGCTGACCTCCTGGACCCGGTTGCGGTAGAGCACCAGGGCGCTGCGCCCGCCGGTGACGAGCCGAATGCGGACGAACTCGGTGTTGAAGGGCTCTCCGGGGTCATATCCCATGGCGAGGGCCGCGAAGGCACGGATCGGACCCGAGTGGGTGGCGACGACGACGGTCTTGGCCGACGTCTGTGCCCGGAGCGTGAGGATGCCGCGCCAGAAGCGGCGCACGCACGACACGGGCGGCTCGAAGTGGAGCATCGGCATGGTCAGCCAGTGGGTGATCGGGTCACCGCCGCCCTGCTGGATCCCCCAGAAACGATCCATGTCGACGAGCCAGCCCGGGCGCTCCCCCAGGCCGACGCGCTCGTACTTCTCGATCTCTCGGTGGTAGGTGCGAAACGCGCTGGTGACGTCACGGGGTCCGTCGGGCGTGGCGACCTCGAAGTTGCGGAAGTTGCGGTCGTCGCGGATGGCGCCCACCTCGGGCTGGCCGCGGCCGTAGAGACCGACGTTGTCGAGCAGCCCGCGGCGCAGGTGCTCGGCGGTCTGCCGGGCACGGTTGGTGGGCGCGCACACCATCTCGACCTGCATCCCGTCGGTGACCCGTCGGGCGAGCTCCTGGCCGCGACGGTGCGCCTGCCAGGACCCCAGCGGCGTCAGGCCCGACTCCGAGGAGTAGCCCTGGGTCTCACCGTGGCGCACGAGGTAGATGTCGCAGTCGATGGACGCCATCTGCTCGCGCCGCTCCGGAACTACCTCCTTGGTCCGGGTCACCTCGGCCCAGGCACGTGAGGTTCCCACGACGTTGCCCTCGTACATCACCGGGTCACTGCGGTGGTCACGCTCGCGGTGCTGACGCAGGTAGAGAGGGGTCTGCTCGTCGACGTCCGGGTGGGGCGCGGCCGTGGTCCCGGTCCGTCGCGCAAGGTGACGACTCAGGTAGGCCGGGGCGTCGGGCCGCTCCGTGCGGGGCAGCGAGTCGGCGGTCGTGCGGTCCTCGATGGTCATCGCCGGCCTCAGCTGTGGACCGTGAGGAACTGCTGGTTGACGACGCCGTCGTAGTAGAACATCGCGCGTCCCATCTCGGCCTCGGTCCAGGTGATCGGCTCGGAGCCCGGGTCGACCCAGTACCCGCCGGTGAACATCTCGTTGCGGTTGCCGACCGGGTCGAAGAAGTAGAGGCATTGACCCCGTGTCGCACCATGACGCGTGGGGGTCGTCTCGAGATTGACCCCGTGGTAGACGCACACGTCCGCCGCGGTGCGCAGGTCGTTCCAGCCGTCGACCCAGTAGGCGAAGTGGTGCAGACCACCGTTGGGCCCGGTGATGAACGCGATGTCGTGGGAGCGGTGGGAGACCTCGAGCCAGCTGACGATCTGGAACCCGTCGTCGCCGACGACCTGTTCGGTCAGCCGGAAGTCGAGGTGCTCGGCGAGGAACATCGTGTTGGTGTCCACCTCCTCCGCGGTGAGGAAGACATGGTCGACCCGCGGCGGGGCGATGCCGACCAGGCCCATCGGTCGCGGCGGCGGGTTGGTCTGCGGCAGGAGGTTGCCCACCTGGCGCATGCCGTGCACGAGCTCCATCTCGTGCCCGCTGGGCAGCGTGAACCGGATCGAGGTGCCGTGCCCGGGGGCCCACTCGTCAGCGGCGTAGCGACGTACGGCGACGCCAGCCGCCTCGAGGCGATCCTGGTAGTGGTCGAGGTCCGCGGCATCGGTGACCTTGAAGCCGAAGTGGTTGAGGCCATGGGTCGGCTCCAGGGTCAGGATGACGCTGTGGTGCTGGTGCTCGTCCCAGCACTTCAGGAAGACGCGGGAGGAGTCCCTCCCGGTCTCGATCATGCCGACGACCTCGGAGTAATAGGCGGTGGCGAGCTCGAGGTCGGGGACGCGGAGCTCGACGTGGGACAGTCGCAGGATGGCCATCAGGTGTGCACTCTCATGAAGCGGTCGTTGAGCTCGCCCTCGTAGTAGAAGATGGCGCGGCCGATGTTGTCCTCGGTCCAGGTCAGAGTCGGGAAGTCGGGGTCGGGGCGGTAGCCGCCGGTGAAGACCTCGTTGCGGGTGCCGAGCGGGTCGAAGAAGTAGATGGTCGAGCCGCGCGTGATGCCGTGGCGAGTCGGACCGACGTCGAGCTGAATGCCGTTGTAGGCCAGGACGTCGGCGGCGTCGCGGACGTCGTCCCAGTCGTCGAGCCAGTAGGCGAAGTGGTGCAGACCGCCGTTCGCGCCGTGCACGATCGCGAGGTCGTGGGGCGAGTGGGACCGCTCCAGCCAGGTGCCGAGCTGGTGCCCGTTGCCGTCGAGGAGCTGCTCGGTGATGCGGAACCCGAGCACGTCCATGAAGAACTGTGTGGAGTCACCGACCTCCTCCGCGGTGATGAGCATGTGGTCCATGCGCGGGGGGGCGATGCGGTCGCGGGCGGTGTGGCCGGGACCGTAGGCGTCGGGGTTGGGCTGGCTCCGCGGGCGGGAGGCGCCGACCTTCTCGACCTCGGCGAAGAGCTCCATGAGCTGTCCGCTCGGCGTGGCGAAGCGGATCGACTCGCCCTGACCCAGCGACTCGCCCCTGCTGATGCGGTCGACGGGGAATCCATAACGGGTGACCCGATCCTCGAGGTCGGCCAGGTCGTCCTCGTGGTGGACCTTGAACGACATCAGCTCCATCCCGACGCGCGGGGCGTAGCGCAGCCGCAACGAGTGGTGGTCCTCCTCGTCCCAGCACTTGAGGTAGACCGAGTCTTCGGTGCGGGCCGAGACCTCCATGCCCATCACCTCGGTGTAGTAGGCGGTGGTGAGGTCCAGGTCGGTCACCGTGACGTCGACGTGACCGAGGCGCAGGATCCCCTGCGGCCGGCCCGGCACGGTGCCGCGCCCGGAGCGGGCCCAGGCCTGCCGGGTGTCGGAGGGGTCGAAGCGCGATCCGTCGGCCGGGGCATCGGGGGCTGTCAGCCGCGTCGTGCCCGCCGGAGTGCCTTCTGCGAGGTCCTGGCGCGCTGTGACGGCGTTCACATTCTCCACGTCCCGCAACCTACGGACGGGACCCGACGAGGAGAGGCCTTCGTTCCGCCATGCGGGACACCACATACTCTGGGGTGAGAGAAAGGACGACGGTGGAGCCGTGAACGACGACAGGTCTCGATCCCGACCGGAGACGATGCGTGCGCTGGTCCACGACTACGTCCACGCGGTTCACACGACATATCTCGACCACGTCCAGACGCTGCCGCCCGGTGAGCGAGGCGAGCTGCCTCTCGTCTCGGCCGGCGAGCTGACCGTGATCGCCGCGGCGACCACCAGGCTGCACCTCCTCGCGACAACCGACGTCCTGCAGGCTCCGCTCGCCCCCGAGGTCGAGCTCACCGACGAGCACCGGGGCGTCCGTTGGGCCACGCGCTTCTACGACCCCTCCGTCCTGCCCGAGCTCGGCACCCTCACCGGGGACAACTCAGAGGACGTGCGCCGGATCCTGGGCGTCACGCGCGTGCTCTACCACCTGACGGTCGACGTGGGCGGCGGGCTGAGCGCCCACCACGCGGCCCACTCGGGCGTCGCGCTGGCCAACCAGCACGCCCGCACGAGCCGCGACCTCGACCGCCTGCGCCACGCGCTCCCCCGGCAGCTGGCGACCGTCTCCGAGCTGGGGACCTGTGTGCGTCTCGGTCTCGACCGCGCCGCCTCCCTCTTGGCCGCCGACCTCACCGGTGGCAGGGTCGCGCCGGCTCCCGGAACCACCGCCGACACCTGCCTGGCCCACGTCCTGCGCGACGTGACGCGGTGAGCCAGGTCTCGCCGCGCACCGAGCGGCTCTCCAGCGTGGCCGCCGCCGCCCGCATCCTGCGCGAGTTCGACAAACACAGCACGCAGCTCGGCGTGAGCCAGCTGGCGCGACGGGTCGGGCTGGGCAAGAGCACCGCCCACCGCATCATCTGGACACTCGTGGAGGAAGGCCTTCTGGAGAAGGTCGAGGAGACGGGGCTGTTCCGGCTGACCACGGCGATGCGTTCGCTGGGAGCCAGCGCCGAGACCGCGCAGCGTCTTCACGAGGCGGCGACCCTGCCGCTCGACCAGCTGCGCACCCAGACCCGGGGCACCCTCCACGTCGCGATCCTCGACGGCCCCGACGTGCTCTACGTCGAGCGGCGGGAGGGCCCCGGCACCTTCCCGGTCTTTCGCGCCTTCGGCACCCGCAACGCCGCCCACACGACGGCCAGCGGCAAGGTGCTGCTGGCCTTCCTGCCGCTCGACCACCAGCGATGGCTCATCGAGAGCATGCGCCTCACCCCGCGGACCCGGCACTCGATCACCTCCCGCGCCGCGCTCATGGCCGACCTCGCCAAGGTACGTCGGCAGGGTTACGCCGAGAACCACGAGGAGTCCGAGCTCGGGATGTGCTCCATTGCGGCGCCGGTGCGCGACCCGCTCGGACGCGTCGTCGCCTCGGTCTCCGTCGCGGAGTACGTCCACGACGTCGAGGCCGGCCTGCGCCACCTCGCCGACCCCGTCGTCCAAGCCGCGCGACGGATCTCCCGCGGTCTGGGCTGGGCACCGTGAGGGGCACCTGGGAACGCGTGTGCCGCGCCGACGATGTCGAGCCCGGCCGTGCGCTCGGCGCCGTGGTGGGCGACTCCGGGCAGGATCGCGACCGCGTGTGCGTCGTCCGCACGGGTGAGGGTGCACACATCGCCCTCCTCGACCGCTGCCCGCACCGCGACATCTCGTTGTCGGGCGGCACGGTCAGCGAGGACGTCCTGGTCTGCCCCGGGCACTTCTGGCGCTTCGCGCTGCCCTCAGGGCGGCGCACCGATCAGCCCCACACCGGTGCCACGGTCTACCCCACCCGACTGGTCGACGGGTGGGTCGAAGCCCTGATCCCCCCGGTCGAGCCAGCCCAATCGATGCGGTCCTGGCTCCTGTCCCAGGCCCGCCAGAGGAGCACCGAGCCCGTGCCAGAAGTTCGCGCCGCCAACCCCGAGCTCGGCGACAGCGTCGATGTCGGAGGTATCAGGACCAACTACCACGACGTCGGCTCCGGACCCCCGGTCCTGCTTGTCCACGGCTCCGGGCCGGGAGTCAGCGCCTGGGCCAACTGGCGTCTGACCCTTCCCTCGCTCTCGCAGCGATTCCGGGTCATCGCTCCCGACGTCCTGGGCTTCGGCTACACCGAGCGGCCCGAAGGTGTCCACTACAGCCTGGACAGCTGGACCGATCACCTTGTCCACTTTCTCGACGCCCTGGACCTCGGGTGCGTCTCCGTGGTCGGCAACAGTTTCGGGGGTGCCCTCGCCCTCAGCCTGGCGACGCGGCACCCCGACCGGGTCGACCGTCTCGTGCTCATGGGGAGCGCCGGCGTGCCGTTCGAGCTGACCCCGGCACTGGACGCCGTGTGGGGCTTCCAGCCGTCGCTCGAGGCCATGCGCGCGCTGCTCGAGGTCTTTGCCTACGACCGCACCCGTCTCGGTGAGGATCTCGCTCAGCTCCGTCTCGAGGCCGCCACCCGGCCCGGAGTCCAGGAAGCTTTCAGCTCAATGTTCCCCTCGCCCCGGCAGATGGGCGTCGACGCTCTGACGATCGCCGAGGAGGACATCCGTGCCCTGCCGCACGAGACGCTGCTGATCCACGGGCGCGAGGACCAGGTCATCCCCCCGAGCAACTCACATCGTCTCCACCAGCTGATCGATCGCTCGCAGCTTCACATGTTCGGACGTTGCGGTCACTGGGTCCAGATCGAGCACGCCGCTGGCTTCAACCGCTTGGTGACCGGCTTTCTGGAGTAGATGCGCTCGAGTCCAAGCGACCTCGGTGCTCGATGTCTTCCTGGTCGGGCCAGGGCCGCGGGGCGGAAGATGCGACATGCGGAGACACGGCTCTGGCACACAGTCGTGACCTGTCGCCCGACCTGGAGCGGGCGCGACCACTCTGTCCCGGCGTCGGCGGTGCCCGGAGGCACACCGTGTGGACAGCGGGCCTCGGGACCGAGAACGACGAACCCCGCCTGACCTTCTGTGCAGGTCAGACGGGGTTCCCTGGCTCCCCCGGTTGGACTCGAACCAACAACCCTCCGATTAACAGTCGAATGCTCTGCCAGTTGAGCTACAGGGGATCGGTGCCGCCGCAAACCCTAGCAAGGTGGGCACGGGGGGGAAAATCGGGATGGTCCGCGCCCGGCCGGGGAGCGGTCAGGCCGGGCCGAGCTCGTCGCGGGCTGCCTCGAGGGCCCGCTCGGCAACCGCGCGGACCTCCGGCGCGTCGGGGTCGATGCCCTCGTCGTACTCGAAGACCCACTGCAGCGGCTGGTGCCCGCGGGGCGCCCGGCGGGCGATCACGCGGACCCCGCGGCGGCCCCGGATGGGGGTGTGGCGCTGCATCACGACGCTCGCCGTGACCCGCTCGCGGACCAGCTCGAGCAGGAGGCCCGGCTCGTCGATCCTGAGCAGGTGCACCGGGCGGACCACGCCGAAGGTGCCGACCTCGCTGACCCGCAGGACCGACGTCTCGAGGTCCCAGTCGGCCGCCTCGACCTGCTCCCACGGGACCCGCCCCGTGGGGAGGTAGAGCGCGTCACGGCTGCCGCCCACGGGGCCCTCGGGGGTCTCGGCCCAGGCGAGCAGCCGCTCCCCCGCGGCCACCTCGATCGGTGCGCGCCGGCGTCGGCCGACCGGGAGCCTCACGTGTCCGCCACGGTGCGGTCGCGGAGCGTACGGCGATGCTGCTCCAGGGCCGCGAGCTCACCGAACATCCGGTTGTACTCGGTGGGGTGCTCGACCGGGTTGGTGCGCTGCAGGCGGGACTTGAGCTCGGCGATGCGGCGCATCGCGGTCAGCTCGAGCAGCTTGAAGACGTGGACGGCGACGTACGACGCGTCCGGCTCCTTGGCCGTGCGCAGCGGCTCGACGCCGAGCGCACTGATCGCCGACGCGACCTCCGGGTCGGTGACACCGGCGCGCAGCCGGTTGCCCCAGGTGGGGTCACTGGCGCCCTGGGCGGGTCCCCCGGCCTTCTCGACGGCCTCCCACACGGCGCGGTAGGTCGGGTGGGTGAAGTCGTTGGTGCCGACCTCGGCGGTGGTGCGGCCGATCGCCATCGGGTGCTGGAGCACGAGCTTGAGGGTCTCCCGCTCCAGCGAGAACCGCGGGTCGCGCAGGTCGGGCACCGGGTGGCGCGGGGCCTGGGGAGGTGCGGCCGCCTCCTGGCCCCGGGCACCGGCTCGCTGGTCGGGCCGCTGGTCCGGTCGGGGGGCGGGCCGGTTGGCGGCGCGACGCACCTCGCGGCGGGTCTCCTCGATGTCGACCCCGATCATCCCGGAGACCTCGCGGGAGAAGGCGTCGACCTTCGACCGGTCGCGGATGCTGGAGACCAGCCGGGCGGCCTCGCGCAGCGCGTCGATCCGGCCGTCGGCGCGGTCGAGGTCGTACTTGCCCACGACGTTGGCGAGCACGAAGCGGTAGAGCGGCACCCGGCGGGCGACGAGCTCGCGGACGGCCGCGTCGCCGCTCTTGATCCGCAGGTCGCACGGGTCCATGCCGGTCGGCTCGACCGCGACATAGGTCTGGGAGACGAAGTTCTGGTCGCCGCCGAACGCCTTGAGCGCCGCCTTCTGGCCGGCGGAGTCGCCGTCGAAGGTGAAGATCACCTCTCCACGGAACTCCTCATGGTCGTTGAGGAAGCGGCGCAGCACCCGCGAGTGGTCGTCGCCGAAGGCGGTGCCGCACGTCGCGACCGCGGTGGTGACGCCGGCGAGGTGGCAGGCCATCACGTCGGTGTAGCCCTCGACGATGACGGCCTGCGAGGACCTCGCGATCTCGCGGCGGGCCAGGTCGAGGCCGTAGAGGACGTGGCTCTTCTTGTAGATCGCGGTCTCGGAGGTGTTGAGATACTTCGCCTCGATCCGGTCGTCCTCGAAGATCCGGCGCGCCCCGAAGCCGATCGTGTCGCCGCCGGCGTCGCGGATCGGCCACAGCAGGCGCCCCCGGAAGCGGTCGTACGCCGATCGCCCGACCGCGACGAGGCCCGCCGCGACGAGCTCCTCCTGGCTGAACGCCTTCTGGCGCAGGTGCTTGAAGAGCGACTCGCCCTCGCGCGGGGCGAAGCCGATCCCGAACGTGTCGGCCGCGGACTGGTCGAAGCCGCGCTCGTGCAGGAACTGACGCGCGGCCAGAGCATCCGGGGTGGCCAGCTGCTCGGCGTAGTAGAGCTGGGCCTCCTTGTGGGCCTCGATCAGCCGGGACTTCGAGGGCCCCTTGGGGCGGTCGTCGCGGACGTCGCCCTCCTCGCGCCGCAGCTGCACGCCGTACTTGTCCGCGAGCCGCTCGACCGCCTCGGCGAAGCTGAGCGCGTCGATCTTCATCACGAAGCTGATGACGT
>JAOPYB010000545.1 GCA_025964835.1 Nocardioides sp.
CCGCTCGTTGATGAAGCGGAGAAGTTCGCTCTGCTTTTTGGTCAGCATGGGTCAGTCCTCAAAGGCGCGCATCCTGCATCGCCGGTCCCACCGAAACGCCTCCGAACGCAGGCGCTTCTGATTTAGCGGAATCGGCTAAACAAAGCGTGAACAAAGCTAACCGTTTTTGGTTTGTTCCGCAAGAGGCGCGGCGCCGTGATGAGTCATATCGGGCAGGCGGTGACCTTCCGTTTCTGAGCGCACGTTTACCTCAAGCAAACAAATCCGCGCTATATAGCTCAGCTGCAGCTATGGTAGGTAATTATTTGAATTTTTGAGTAATCGTCATGTCGCCTTTCGAAGAACGCGCAGTTGTCGACGATGCAGCCTCTACGGCACTTGGCCTGAAGGCCCGGCCTCTTGCTTCGGAACTCATTGCGCTCGAGCCGCGAATGGTGTTCGACGGCGCGGCGGCGGCAACTGTAGTGGCGGTGATCGATGCGGCGGATCATGGGGCGGGCGCCGCTCCTGACGCCGGCGGGACCGACGGCGCCATCGATGCGGCGCAGCGGCTGGCGGCGGCGATCGAGCCGGTTGCGCCCCCGGCGGCCCCCGCGTCACGAGAGATCGTCTTCATCGACTCCCGCGTAGCGGACCAGCAGGCTTTCGTGTCGGCGGCTGGCGACAACCGTCTTTTCGTCACCATCAATTCAAATGAGGATGGCCTCGCCGTCATCAGCCGCGTTCTGTCCGAACAGACGGGCGATGTCTCAGCTGTGCACATCATCGGCCATGGCCGGGATGGCGAAGCCTTGCTTGGCTCGCTGCTGGTCGATGCGGGCGCGGTGCAAGATCATTCGGACATGCTGCAGGGCTGGCGGTCGCATCTGACCGCCGACGCCGACATCCTGCTTTACGGCTGCGACATCGCCGCCGGCGACGCGGGCGCCAATCTGATCGCCGTGCTCGCCGAGAAGACCGGCGCGGACGTGGCGGCGTCGAAGGATTCCGTCGGCGTCTCGCAGGCCGGCGCCGATTGGTCGCTGGAGACGACGACAGGACAGATCGAAGCGCGGGTGCTCGCGCCGGCTAACTATGCAGGCGGGCTGGCGGTGTCGCCGGAAGTCACGCCTGACGCCTGGAGCATCACGAATGTGACGCGGTCGTATTTCGCTTTCGTTCGTGGCGACACCTATCAGGACAGAAACACGACGCTCGATACGACCCCGACGTTTACCGGGGTCGCCAGCGGCTCCGGCACTGTGCGGATATATGACCGCACTTCCACGGGCGACGTTCTCGTAGGATCGAGCGCGACGACTCTTGTGAGCGGGACGTGGGCCTTCTCGGTCACGGCTGGAACATACGCTGCGGCGGATGGCTCGGCAGGGCGCGTCACCGCGCTTGCCGAAGGCCGGCACAATCTCGTGTTCAAGCAGCAGGTCACCGGAAGCACAGAATCGACAGGCTCGGGTGTTTATTCATCCACTTGGGTGAACGTCGATCTGACGCCTCCTCCAGAGGCCCCGCGACCTGTGATGCTGTACGACGCCCAAGGGGCGATCAGGAATCTCGCCTATACGCCCAGGATGACCACGGATGATTATTACGCATCCGTCGGGTTCGATCTCGGTACGAACTGGCAATCTGTTTACGGCGCTTCCAGCCGCATCGAATATTACTCGAAAAACGCAGTCACGGGCGCTTACACGCGGGTAGGGACGTCCAGCCCCACCCAGTCTCCGTCTTTCCGGCCCTTCACGCTTGCCAATCTCGATCTTTCACAGGCATCGCTCAACGCGACCGTGACGTTCTATGCGTTCGTGCTCGATACGGCGTCCAACATGTCGCCTTCAGCCATGGCGGTGAATGGCCTGGCCACGGCTGGCGGCACCGAGATCACATTGACCCTCGTCACAAGCCCGAAAGCCGTGATCGACGGATTTCGCATCGGCACGAACGATGCGACGTTTGTATCAAACGCCTCCAACAATGCTGTCTCGCCGCCTACGATGCTCGACTCGACCCCGACGCTCGTGCTTAGCGGGATCAACAGCGCGGCGTCCTATTTCTATACCGACACCTGGAAAAAGCTCGACGGCACCACGGCGACTTTGTCGGGGGCCGTGGGCGGGACGGTGACAGGCTCCACGCTGTCGTGGACTACAGACTTCCTTCAGTCCGGCGGTCTGGCCCGGGAAGGAACCCACACGCTCAGCGTCAACGGCATTCTGAATGGCGTCGCATCCGTCGTCTCGACGATGTCGTTCTCCATCGACGGTCCGCCGCCTGAATTCGTCTTCAGCGACAACGTCGGCTCCGTTCAATTGTCGTCCATCACCGGCAATTCGCTGGTCGATGCCGTTTCCTTGCGGAGCACCTCCAAGGAGATCTTCGGCTCGGTCGTGACGGTGTCCTACAAGATCGACTCGGATACCGCGTGGCGGACGGGTACGGCGACAGTCTCATCGACCGGCGACTGGACGTTTGTCATTCCCTCGAACAGCCTTCCGCCTGGCGTGCACACGGTCATCGCCAAGGCGACGGACGGCTCCGGGAAGGAAAGCGCGGAACGCGTCCTGTCCGACATTTTCGTGACGGGTGCGTGGAGCCCCGGCGGCTTTGGCCTCGCCAATATCAGCGCCTGGTATGACGCGACAATCTTGAGTTCCCTGACATACGACGCGTCCGGGAACGTCTCGTCGTGGGCGGACCTCGGCGGCGCGGGAAAGACCGCGACCCAAACGATCCTCGCCGCCCAACCCAAACTCACGATCTCCGATAACGGCAATTATACGCTCGGCTTCACCGCCGCCAGTTTCCTTTCGATTGCCGGCCTGGCGAGCGACGGCGCCATCGTGTTCGCCGGCGACCCTTCGCTCAACACCATTGGCATTAGCCCGACCGGTTCGTCCGGCCTTGTGCCGCTCTCTGACAAAGGCGGCTCGCGCTACGGTTTTTATATGGAATA
>JAOPYB010000423.1 GCA_025964835.1 Nocardioides sp.
GGCGGCCAGACCGACATCGAGGACGGCCTCCTGCTCTGCTCCTGGCACCACCACCGCGCCCACGACCCCACCTACGACACCAGCCGGATGCCCAACGGAGACATCCGCTACGCCAGGCGGACATAGAGCGCTGCAGCATTTCCCTGTAGCACGCTCACGGACCGGGCCCCTGAGGCCGCGCTCCGAGCTCTGGCCGTCGACCGCGAGCCCGGTTGTGGTCTGCGCGTGGTTGGTGACCAGTCCGGGGCATGCCCCTAGCCGGCGGCCTCATCGCTCACCCGGCCGGCAGCTCGGTGCCGGTAGGTTCGCTTGCAGGGGTCGTCCTCACGCTGTTCCGACTTTTGTGGTTACCTCGCTGTTGGCGTCCCAGGGCCACGGAAGTCTTGAGCAAGGCGGCCCAACGTCCGCTTCTGCCCCAGATGTCGCGAGCGACACTGCGGCCATCGGGAACTGGCTCAGCGCGTCGCGTGGCGATCGAGCCCACATGGGTACTGTCACTTCGTGTTCGGCCAGCCGTCCATCCGCTTCTCCATGAAGCATCGAGGCACCCTCGAGTACCTGCCGCGACATCGCACTGTCGGTGGCGCTATTTCCGAGCAACTCGTTCAAACTCGATGCCGTTGCGGGTGGACCGGCCAGCCCAGAACCTCACAGACGGTTGCTGGCAGCGATCACCTTGATCACATATGGAACCTGTGGAATGAACGAGGACGAAGCACTGGTGGCTGACGGGACGACGCGCTCACCCCGCAGAGGTGCTGTCTCCCAGACCGGAGGACGTGCCGGCGACCTTTCAGGATCCTGGCCCCGATCTCACCTCCGCGGCCCACCCACGCCGGACCAGCGATCAGGCGCGCACGCCGGGCTGCTTGAGCGGCAGCCGGACGGTGAGGGTGGTCCCCTTCAGGTGGGCCGACTCCACACCGATCCGGCCACCGTGCGCCGCGACGATCGTGGCCACGATCGAGAGGCCGAGGCCGGTGCCCTGGATCGCGCGCTCCTGGGCGCTCGATGACCGGAAGAACTTCTGGAACAGGCCCGGCTGCTCGTCCTCGGGGATCCCGATGCCGGTGTCGCGGACGACAAGCCAGGCGTCGGTCTCGTGCCGCTCGAGGCGGCAGGTGACCTCGCCGCCGTCCTCGGTGAACTTCACCGCGTTGCTGAGCAGGTTGATCAGCACCCGCTCCAGCTGGGCCCGGTCGCCCAGGACCACGACCGGCCGTTCCGGGCGCTGGATGTCGAGGGTCAGGTCGCGGCCGGTGAGCAGGGGGCGGACCGCCTCCTCGGCCGGTGTCAGGATCGAGGCGAGGTCGAGCGTCTCCCGCTTCCAGTGCACGGCGGCCGAGTCGAGGCCGCTCAGCAGCAGCAGGTCGTTGCAGATGACGATCAGGCGCTCGCCGTTGCGGGCGATCGTCTCCAGCAGCGGGAGCTGGGCGGGCGCCGGGTCGACGACCGAGCCGTCGGTGAGCATCTCGGTGTAGCCCACGATGCTCGTGACCGGCGTGCGGAGCTCGTGGCTCACGGTGGACACGAACTCGTTCTTGGCCTCGTCGAGCTGCCGCAGCCGCTCCACGGCGGTGCGCTCCTTGTCCAGGGCGGCCTCGAGCATCTCGTGGTTGTGACGCTGCTCGGTCACGTCGATGCCGACGCAGAGGAAGCCGACCTGCGCCGCGAACGCATCGGCGGCCACGCTCAGCGTCATCGAGATCGTGTGCTGCCGCCCGTCCTTCGAGACCCACGTCCAGTCCCGGGGCTCCGTCTCGCCATCGGGCCCGATGCCACCGGTCAGCGCGGCGAACGCGGTGTCCGGCCCGCCTGCCCCGGTGCGGGACAGCAGCTCCTCGGGCTCGAGCAGTCGGGCGAACGGCTCCCCGAGGACCTCCTGCGCGTCGTAGCCCAGCAGGTTCTGGGCCCCGGAGTTGAACACGGTGATCCGGCCCCGGGTGTCGATGCCGATGAGAGCGGTCGTGATGGCCGCCTGGAGGAGGTGCGTGACGAGACCCGCGGCGGCCCGTTCGGAGGTGACGTCGATGCCCGTCATCACGGCGTACATCGGGTCGCCCTGCTGGTCGCGGACGATGTTGTTGTTCCAGACGATGCGGAGCTTGTCGCCGTTCCTCGTCGTCGCCTCGGACTCCCGCACCACCGGCGCCCCCGACCGGTTGGGCCACATGAACAGGGCGTCGACGCCGGCGGAGTTCGCCGGTGCGATCGAGGTCTCCCACACGGGCCGGCCGAGCAGCTCGGCCTCCGGGAAGCCGGACAGGGTCGAGGTCGCCGAGTTCACCCGGACGATCGTGCCGTTCAGGTCCGTCACCAGGATGATGCAGGCGGTCGTGTCGAGGGTCGCGCTGGTGAGCTTCTCGGCGGCCTCGAGCCGGGCCCGGGCCTCGTGCTCGGCGGTCACGTCCTGGAGCTGGGCCGAGAACATGGGCTCGGGCTCCAGGGACAGCAGCGACACCGCGACGTTGACCCGGGCGCCGGGGCGGTCCCGCAACCCGGTCTGGGCCTTCCAGCCCTCCAGCTTGCCGTCCAGCATCCGCGCGGCGAGCAGATCCAGGTGCTCGGTGGTGTCGAGGACGAGGTCGAGCGAGCGGCCCAGGAGCGGCTCGCGCTCACCGCCGAGCAGCCGCGCGGCGGTGTCGTTGAGGTCGACGATCTGCAGGCGCACCCCGTCCGCGCGCATCAGCAGCATGCCCACCAGGGACTCGGTGAAGTTGCGCCGGAACAGGCGCTCGCTGTCGGTGACCTGCGAGAAGAGCCGGCGGCGCTGCTCGACCGCGATCGCGAGCGGGAGCGACATCAGGGCAGCGCAGAGCAGGTAGGCCTGGGTGAGCGTGCCGGCCGCCGCGGCGTCGATCCGGCCGCCCACGTAGCTGTCGCCGAAGGGCCCGAACCCACGTGCCGTCATCAGCGTCGTCGCGAAGCTGAACGCCGCCAGCTCCCACGCCACGATCCTCGAGTCGAAGCGCAGCGCCGCCCAGACCAGGAACGGCAGCGGGAGCGACGTCAGGGGGAGTGACTGCGAGGGCGCGAAGACGACACCCGTCACGACGGCGAGGGCAACGGCCTGGGCGGCCAGCTCCGACCGCTTGCGCAGCGGCTCGCCCAGGTGGAGCGTCATCGCGACCGGCACGAGCACCACGGTCGAGGCCGCGTGTGAGGCGAAGACCGAGCGGCCGGTCGCGAACAGCGGTCCGCCCTCGACCAGGTGCACGCTCAGCGCGGCGCCCACGGCGATGGTCAGCGCGCCCAGCAGGGCGGCCTCCACGAGGTGGAGCAGGTCGTCCTGGCTCTGGAGGGACGGCCGGGAGCGCCCGCCGCGGCGCAGGACGAGCGCGGCGACGACCGCCTCCGCGGCGTTGGAGAGTCCGAAGAGGGCGGAGATCGGGAGGTCGCGACCGCCCGTGAGGTTGGCCGCGGCACTGAAGACGACGATGCCGAGGGCCAGGGCAGGCCACCACGACCGGGGTGCGAGCGCCACCATCGCGACCGCGATCCCGGCCGCCGGCCACCAGGTGGCCACCGGGTCACTGGGCGGCGCGAACACCACCGCTCCCGCGCCCGCGGTGTAGACCGCCACCAGCAGGCCGAGGGCAACGGGCCAACGCAGCTGCCCGCTCGAGGTCATGGCTCAGTGTCGACCACCGACGGCCGCGAGGGACAGTCACCACGCCCATGACCCCGGCCGGTGACGCCCTGCCACTAGATTGTGACCATGCTGGTCTCCGAGCGCATTGGGCAGTTCTTCCTCGAGAGCGACACCGGTCGCGACCGCCTCGAGTACACCGAGTACGGCAGCGGCGACGCCTGGGTGGTGCTGCTCCACGGCCAGCTGATGCCGCGCCGGATGCAGCAGCCGCTCGCCCGGGCGCTCGCCGCCGAGGGCCTCCACGTCGTCACGCTCGACCTGCTCGGCCATGGTCGGTCGGACCGACCCGCCGATCCCCTCGTCTACTCGATGCAGCACTGGGCCGAGCAGGTCGTCGCACTCCTCGACCACCTCGGCGCGCCGCAGGCCGTCGTCGGCGGTACGTCGCTCGGCGCCAACGTCTCGCTCGAGGTGGCGGTCCTCGCCCCCGGCCGCGTTCGCGGCCTGATCATCGAGATGCCGGTGCTGAACAATGCGATCGAGGCCGGGATCATCGCCTTCGCGCCCCTCATGTTCGCGGCGCGCTTCCTGCCCTTCACCGTCAACGGGCTTCGGATGCTGACCCGGCCGATCCCGCGCGGGATCGTGCCGTTCTGGGTCGGCATCGGCCTGGACACGTGCGACCAGCACGCCGACTCCGTGGCCGCCGTGGTGCACGGGCTCTTCTTCGGCCGGGTCGCGCCCTCGTCGAAGGAGCGCCGCGCGGTCGAGGTGCCCGCCCTGGTGGTGGGGCACCCGGCGGACCCCATCCACCCGGCCGCCGACGCCGCGATGCTCGCCGAGGAGATGCCGAACTCCACGTTCCTCAAGGCCCGCAGCATCCTCGAGTGGCGGCTCCGGCCCGACCGGCTCAACCGGGCCGCCGCCGGCTTCGCGCTCGGCTGCTGGCAGACCCCGCGCCGGGCGCGGCGGGTCGGCCGCTGACACCTCCTGGGGGAGAATGGCGGGGTGCCTCTCTACCGCGACGAGGCGATCGTGCTGCGCACCCACAAGCTGGGTGAGGCCGACCGCATCATCACCCTGCTGACCCGCCACCACGGGCTGGTTCGCGCGGTCGCGAAGGGCGTCCGTCGTACGACCTCCAAGTTCGGCTCCCGGCTGGAGCCCTTCACGCACGTCGACCTCCAGCTCGCCGAGGGACGCAACCTCGACATCATCACCCAGGCGGAGACGATCACGCCGTTCTCGGCCGGTCTGGGCCTCGACTACGACCGCTACACGTCCGGCACCGTGATGCTCGAGACCGCGGACCGGTTGGTCGCCGAGGAGCGCGAGCCCTCGATCCAGCAGTTCCTGCTGCTCGTCGGCGGCCTCCGGGCGATGTCGTCGGGCGAGCACCGCCCGGCCCAGGTCCTCGACTCCTACCTGCTCCGTTCGCTCGCGGTCGCCGGCTACGCCCCGTCGTTCCACCACTGCGCGCGCTGCGGCCTCGAGGGCCCGCACCGCTGGTTCAACCCGTCCATGGGCGGGATGCTCTGCACCACCTGCCGGGTCCCCGGCTCCGCGAGCCCCGCGGTCGAGACCGTCACCGTGCTCGGTGCGCTGCTCGCCGGCGACTGGCCGGTCGTCGAGGCCACCGACGGCCGCGCCCTCCGTGAGGCCAGCTCCCTCGTCTCGGCCTACCTCTCCTGGCACCTCGAGCGCGCCCTGCGCTCCATGGCCTACGTCGAGCGCTGATTCCACGATCGCCCGCTGCACGGCGTTCCGCTGCGCGGCGTTCCGCTGCGCGGGGCTTGGCCGACCGTTCCTGGGTCCGTGGCGTACGGTCCCTCCGGCTGCGCCGGGAGGACGGGCCGGGCCTACCAGCCCTGCGCTCGTGCCTCGCTCCGGGCGGCCAGTCCCCCCACGGCCCGCCCCGCCCTCCCGGCTCCGCCTGCGGGCCCGCACACCACAGCCGCTCGCAGCGTTCGCCCGGGGAAAGGGTATTTGTGCCCTGATCCAGCCTGAGGGCCGCTGACGGCACGAACCTCCCCTCCGAACGCCCCGGTGCGACCGGATGACCACCCGTCACCGGAGCGCCGGAGCCGGAGGGGCCCTGCGCCGCAGGGGCAGGCGGTTCGGGGACCCCGAGGGCAGCAGGTCGACCGGGGCAAAGCCCCGCGCAGCGGCAAGCCCGCGCAGCGGCAAGCGGGGCAGCGCAGTGCGCGATGATGCGGGGTATGAAGAAGGAATCAGCAGAGTTCGCAATGGTCTGCTCGGGCATCCTCACGATCTACCTGCTCCTGATGCTGCTCTTCCTGCGGGACCTGACGGATTCGACACCCGACCAGGCAGCGACCCACGTCGTGGGGGTGCTGCTGGGAGCCGTCGCGATCCTGGTGGCCTGTTTCGCGGGCGAGGCCTACCGCGTGCCCAAGCCGAGGGCGGAGCCGCCGGCCGAGCGCAGCGACTGGGACGAGCAGTGACGACCGGGGCCCGGTCCGTCTCCTAGGCTCACCCCGTGAAGCGCTCCGTCCGCAGGCCGACCCCGCACCCGTCCGGCGCCGTGCCTCCCGCGGTCCCGAGGGACCTCGTGCCGAAGCACGTCGCGATCGTGATGGACGGCAACGGTCGGTGGGCCAAGGACCGGGGGCTGCCACGCACCAAGGGCCACGAGCAGGGCGAGAGCTCGCTCTTCGACGTGGTCGAGGGGGGCATCGAGATCGGCGTGAAGGCGATCTCCGCCTACGCCTTCTCGACCGAGAACTGGTCGCGCTCGGCCGACGAGGTCAAGTTCCTCATGGGCTTCAACCGGGACGTGATCCGGCGCCGTCGCGACGAGATGCACGAGCTGGGGGTGCGGGTGCGGTGGGCGGGCCGGGCGCCGCGCCTGTGGAAGTCGGTGATCCGCGAGCTCCAGGCGGCCGAGGAGATGACGAAGGACAACGACGTCCTGACCCTGACGATGTGCGTGAACTACGGCGGTCGCGCCGAGCTGGCCGACACGGCCCGGTCGATCGCGCGGGAGGTCGCGGCGGGGCGGCTGAACCCCGAGAAGATCGACGAGAGGACGTTCGCCCGCCACCTCTACGTGCCCGAGCAGTCGGATGCGGACATGGTCTGGCGCACGTCCGGCGAGCAGCGGCTGTCGAACTTCATGCTCTGGCAGGCGGCGTACTCCGAGCTCGTCTTCACCGACGTGCTCTGGCCCGACGTCGACCGCCGGCACCTGTGGGCCGCGATCGAGACGTACGCCGGCCGGGACCGGCGTTACGGCGGTGCGCTGCCCAACGGCTGAGGTTCGACGAACTGGGGGGCCCGCGTACGCCGGTAAGTCCTTACCTGGGGGCCTTCGGTCTGCCATGGTTGGCAGCCGAGGTAAGAGGAGGGACTACATGGGGGCGGGTCCACCGGTCGCGCGCTTGATGGACGGCGTGCGCTCCCTGGTCGCAGCCGAGGACCTCATGCCGGCGGTGCCCCAGCTGGCCTTCAGCGGGCTGCTCGCCCTCGACGCCATCCTGCGTTTCCTCGGCGGCACGCCGATCGCGGTGGACTCGTGGCCCGCGCTGGCGCTCGCCTCGGTGGTCGTGCTCTGTGTGGCGGCGGTCGCGCTGCCCTGGCGCCGCTGGCCGGTGACCGTCGTCGGGATCATCCCGGTGCTCGACATCGGCGTCATCGGCGTGGCCCGGCTCGACGCGCAGGTCGGGGGCGCCGGGCTCCTGGCGGTCATCCCGGCCCTGTGGCTGGGTCGGATCTACGGGCGGCGGGGTGCGCTCGTCACGTTCGTGGCCGCCTCCCTGCTGCTGGTCCTGCCGGGCCTCCTGTACTTCGACCTCACGGCCTCGGTCGTGTCCCGGGCGCTGCTGATCCCGGCGGTGGCCGTCGCGGCCTCGCTCGCCATCGCCTCCGCGCTGAGCCAGGCCCGCGTCAGCCTCGAGGACGCCGAGCGCCGCCAGGTCCTGCTCGAGGAGGCGCTCGAGGAGATCGAGCGCCAGCGACTGTTCTCCGAGGCCATCCTCGACACCGTGGATGTCGGGCTCGTGCTCCTCGACGGCGACGGCACCTACCGGTCCATGAACCGGCGGCACCAGGCCTTCATGCAGGTGGCCTACCCCGACGGTCACGCCGGCCGTGCCGGCCAGCTGGGCCTGGTCTTCGACGAGAACGGCACGACACCGCTCCTGCGCGAGCAGATGCCGACGTACCGCGCCAGCGAGGGCGAGGAGTTCGACGACTGCCTGATCTGGATCGGCCACGACCCGCGCGTCAACCGGGCGGTGTCCGTCTCCGCGCGGTCGGTGCGTGACGAGAGCGGGCGGTTCGCGGGGGCGGCGCTCGCCTACCACGACGTCACGGACTTCGTGCGCGCCCTGCGCGTGAAGGACGAGTTCGTGGCGTCGGTCTCGCACGAGCTGCGCACTCCACTCACCTCGATCGTGGGCTACGTCGACATCCTCCAGGACCGCACCGACCTGCCCCGCGAGGTGCTGGTCCATCTCGGCGTCGTCGCCCGCAACACCGACCGCCTGCAGCGGCTCGTCGCCGACCTGCTGCACACGGCGCAGGTCGACGAGGGGCCGATGCAGGTGATGCGGGCCTCGACCGAC
>JAOPYB010000438.1 GCA_025964835.1 Nocardioides sp.
CCGAGCTTCTCGCGGAGGTACTGCACGAGCAGCATCCGCGGCTCGACGTCGTCGGAGACCTGTGCTCCGTCGACGGTGAGGGTGATACGGGTCATGGACGACTCCCTGGGACGTGCGGAATGGGTGACGGACCTGTGATGCCGCTCACGTTAGGGAGTGCTGGTTGGCCAATGGTTGGGTGCCCACGCTGACCCGCCCGAAACTTCCGGGCGGGTCAGCGCGAAGTCTCGGGCGGGTCAGCCGCGGGCGACCGCGAGCCGGCCCTTGAGGAGGGGTACGGCGGGGTGCGGGCGGGCGCCGAGCGAGGCCAGGCATACCTCGATCACCTCGGAGTCGTACGGCGCGAGCTCGCTGTAGCGGACCACGGCGTCGGGCTGCGGGTCGGCCAGCAGCGCCTCGCGGAGCGCGACGGCGACGTACTCGGCGAGCTCCCCGAGGGCGGGCGAGTTGGTGCCGGGCAGCAGGTCGCCGCCGTACGCCGCCACGGCCGCGCCGACCTGGCCCTGCCGGAGCAGTGCGAGCACGTGGTCGACGTCGGTGGCGACCGGCATCGGCAACCGGTACGGCCGCGAGGTGAGCTGGCCGCCGAGCGCGGAGCGCAGGTGGGACACCTCGGCCTTGAGCGTGGACAGGGTGACGTTCTGGTCGCCGTAGACGAGGGCGTGGAGGTGCTCGAGCGAGAGCCCCTCCGGGTGCATCGCGAGGAGCGCGAGGACCTCGGTCTGCCGCCGGTTCAGCAGCAGCCGCTGGCCGTCGAGGCGGGTCTCAGCGGTCCCGAGCAGGGTCATCACCAGGCCGGGCTCGCCGGTGTCGTCGGCGAGCAGGGCGTGGGCGCGCGAGGGCGGCATCGCGGTCTCGATCAGGCGGGCCATCACCCGGGCCGTCGCGAGCCCGATCGGGTGCGTCCGGTCCCAGGTGGTGGAGAGGTCGAGGACCCCGAGCTGGCGGCCGGTGACCGGGTCGTGCACGGGGGCCGCCCAGCAGACCCAGTTGTGCACGATCGGGGCGTAGTGCTCGGCGCTGAAGACCATCGCCGGGGAGTCCATCCGGTTCGCGAGGTCGAGCGCGTTGGTGCCGACGCTCTGGTCGTCCCAGCGCCCACCGGCGACGAAGTTGACGGTCTCGGCCTTGCGGCGCATCACGCGACCGCCGTACGTCCACAGGATCCGGGTCTGCGCGTCGGTGACTGCGACGACGAGGTCGCCGTCCTCGCAGGTACGGCGCAGCTCGGCCTCGACCCGCTCGACGGCGGTCTGCAGCGGCGAGCCGTGCCACAGCTCGTGGGTCTCGTGCTCGTCGGCGAGCGGGGCCTCGGTGACGTCGGTCGAGATCGCGGCCTCGGAGCGGGCCCAGCTGCTGAGGATCTCGGGGCGGACCAGGCGCTCGGCCTCGTCACCGTTCTCGACGAAGGTGGTCCAGGCGCGCACGGCGTCCACCCTGCGTGTGTGCAGCTCGCTGCGCACCATCGTCAACTCCCGGCTCGTCGGTTTCGTCAACGTAACACCGCGCTGGTGGTGTGCGTCACACTATCCGGGCCGGGCGCTCAGACCAGGTCGCGGTGGATCCGGCCGTCCGTCGTCATCAGCCGCTCGCCCGAGCCACCCCACCGGCCGGCGATGATCTCGGCGGCGATGCTGATCGCGGTCTCCTCGGGAGTGCGCGCCCCCAGGTCGAGCCCGATCGGGCTGGACAGCCGGGCCAGCTCCGCCTCCGTCACCCCGGCCTCCCGCAGCCGGGCCAGGCGGTCGTCGTGGGTGCGGCGCGAGCCCATCGCCCCGACGTACGCCACGTCCGGCAGCCGCAGCGCGACCTCGAGGAGGGGCACGTCGAACTTCGGGTCGTGGGTGAGGACGGTGATGACCGTGCGCGGGTCGATGCGGCCGGCGTCGCGCTCGGCCTGCAGGAAGCGGTGCGGCCAGTCGACGACGACCTCGTCGGCCTCGGGGAAGCGGCTCGCGGTCGCGAAGACGGGGCGGGCGTCGCACACGGTCACGTGGTAGCCGAGGAAGCTGCCCACCCGCGCCACGGCGGCCGCGAAGTCGATGGCGCCGAAGACGAGCATCCGCGGCTTCGGCGCGAACGCCCACACGAACACGCGCATCCCCTCGCCCCGCCGCTCCCCGTCCGGGCCATAGGTCAGCGTCGCGTTGTGCCCGCTCGCCAGCAGCCCCAGCGCGTCGTCGTGGATGGCGTCGTCGGCCCGGGCGCTGCCGATCGACCGGCTTAGTCCGTGACGAGATGCGCCTTCCCGGGGCTCCCCGGGGAGCACTTCGTCAGGGACTACGCCCTCAGGGCGTACGACGACGCGCCGGCCCAGCCAGGCCGGGTCGGGGTGCTCGATGACGGTGACCAGGGCGAGGGGCCGGCCGGCCTCGATGTCGGCGGCGATCTCCTCGAGCTCGGGGAACGTCTCCCGGCTGACCTTCTCGACGTAGACGTCGAGGATGCCGCCGCAGGTGAGCCCGACCGCGAAGGCGTCGTCGTCGGAGACGCCGTACCGTTCGAGCACCGGGGTGCCCTCGCCGACGACCTCCTGGGCGAGCTCGTAGACCGCGCCCTCGACGCAGCCGCCGGAGACCGAGCCGACGGCGGTGCCGTCGGGGCCGACCAGCATCGAGGCACCGGCCGGGCGGGGTGCGGACTGGAAGGTCGCGACCACGGTGCCGACGCCGATCGTCTCACCGGCCCGCCACCAGTCGAGGAGCTCGGGCAGGACGTCACGCACGGGAGACCACCTCGACCAGGTCGGCGTACGTCGCGAGCGAGTGCCCGGCGACGAAGTCATCGATGTGCGGCAGCGCGGCCAGCACTCCCTGCTGGACCGGCTCGTAGCCGGCCTTGCCGCGGTGCGGGTTGACCCAGACGACTCGGTGGGCGACGCGGTGCAGGCGCGCCATCTGGTCGGCCAGCAGGGCCGGGTCGCCCCGCTCCCAGCCGTCGCTGAAGACGACCACGACGGCGCCGCGGGCCATCCCGCGCTGCCCCCAGCGGTCGAGGAAGAAGCGCAGCGTCTCGCCGAGCCGGGTGCCACCGGACCAGTCGGGGACGGTCTCGCCCGCCGCGACCAGCGCGCGCTCGGGGTCGCGCAGGCGCATCGAGCGGGTCAGGTGCGTGAGCCGGGTGCCGACCGTGAACGTCTCGACGACGCCCCGGCGCTCGCGGCCGACCTGGGTGAAGCGGTGGGCGAGGCGCAGCAGCGGGTCGGCGTAGCCGCTCATCGAGCCGGACACGTCGATCAGCAGCACGACCCGCCGCGGCCGGACGCCGCGCCGGCGCCAGGCGATCTCGGCCGGCTCACCCAGCCTGCGCAGGCTGGCGCGCAGGGTGCGGGAGGCGTCGACGTCACCGCGGTGCCAGGGCTGGTGCCGGGCCGTACGGCGCACCGGCGGCCGCGGGCGCAGGGTCGCGAACATCGCGTTCAGCCGCTGCTTCTCCCCCGCCGACAGGGAGGCGACGTCGCGGTGCCGCAGGACCTCGGTGGCGCTGGCCATCGCGCGAACCACGTCGTCCTCGGGAGCGTCGCCCGCACCGCTCTCGTCGGTGGCGGGCAGCTCGGAGAAGGTCGGCAGCGGCGGAGCCGGCCGGGACCGCGGCAACCCGTCACGGGCGTTGAAGTAGGCCGCGAAGACCTGGTCGTAGCGCTCCAGGTCGTCCGGTCCCGCGCACAGCGTGGCGCGCCCGGCGACGTACGTCGTCCGCTGGTCGCCGAGACCGAGCAGGGCCACCGCCGCGAGGAACCCCTGCGACCGGTCCTGGGTGACGGGGATCCCGGCCGCGCGCAGCGCCCGGGTGAAGCCGAGCAAGACCTCGTCCGCACCGCGGCGAGGCGGCTCGTCCGCGCCGCGCACCGCCTGGGCGGCCGAGCCCGTCGGGGCCATCACGCCCGCAACATCTGGTCGAGCGCCTGCCGCACGCGGTCGGCGTCCTCGCGGTACTTCACGAGGGCGCCGAGCGTCGCGGACGCCGTCTCCAGGTCGAGCTCGGTCGAGCCGAGGAGGTGCAGGGCGCGGGCCCAGTCGAGGGTCTCGGCGACGCCGGGCGGCTTCTGGAGGTCGTCACGGTCGCGCAGCTGCTGCACGACCGTGACCACCTGGCGCCCCAGCTCCGCCGACACCTCCGGCGCGCGGGATCGGACGATCTCGACCTCGCGCTCGAGGCCCGGGTGGTCGATCCAGTGGTAGAGGCAGCGCCGCTTGAGCGCGTCGTGCAGCTCGCGGGTGCGGTTGGAGGTGAGCACGACGATCGGCGGGGTCGTGGCCTTGACCGTGCCGAGCTCCGGGATCGTGACCTGGTAGGTCGACAGCACCTCGAGCAGGAACGCCTCGAACTCGTCGTCGGCGCGGTCGACCTCGTCGACGAGCAGCACGGCCGGGCTCTGCTGGAGAGCGGCCAGGACGGGCCGGGCCAGCAGGAAGCGGGCGTCGTACAGGCTCTTCTCGGCCTCCTCGACGTCGGCACCGCCCGCGGCTTCGAGGGCGCGCAGGTGCAGGATCTGGCGCGGGAAGTCCCAGTCGTAGAGCGCCTGCGTGGCGTCGATGCCCTCGTAGCACTGGAGCCGCACGAGCGGCAGGTCGAGGCTCTCGGCCAGCGCCTCGGCCAGCG
>JAOPYB010000448.1 GCA_025964835.1 Nocardioides sp.
CCCCAGCAGGTACGTCGCTCGCTGGCGCGCGTGGAGCGTGGTGCGGCTATCGACGTGGTCGAGGCGGCGGTGCTGTTGGCGGCCACGGGCGTGGACCTGGACCGTCTGTGCGTGGCCGCGGCGCGGGTCCGGGACGCGGGCCTGGTCGCTGCCGGCCGCCCGGGGGTCGTGACGTACTCCCCGAAGGTCTTCGTCCCCGTCACGAAGCTGTGTCGCGACCGGTGCCATTACTGCACGTTCGTGGAGTCGCCGGGTCAGCTGGCTCGGGCGGGTCACGGGATGTTCCTGTCCCCCGACGAGATCCTCGACATCGCGCGTGAGGGTGCCGAGCTCGGCTGCCTGGAGGCGCTGTTCACGCTGGGCGACCGGCCCGAGGACCGCTGGCCCGAGGCGCGGGCCTGGCTCGACGAGCAGGGCTACGACTCGACGCTGGCCTATGTCCGCGCGATGGCGGTGCGGGTGCTGGAGGAGACCGGGCTGTTGCCCCACCTCAACCCCGGCGTGATGACGTGGGAGGAGATGAACCGGCTCAAGCCGGTCTCCCCGTCGATGGGGATGATGCTCGAGACCACCTCGACGCGGCTCTTCGAGACCAAGGGCCTGGCCCACCACGGTTCCCCGGACAAGGACCCCGCGGTCCGGATGCGGGTCCTCGAGGACGCCGGCCGGCTCTCGGTGCCGTTCACCACCGGGCTGCTCGTGGGGATCGGCGAGACCCTGACCGAGCGGGCCGAGACGATCTTCGCGCTGCGTCGGGTCGCCCGGGCCTTCTCCTCGGTCCAGGAGGTCATCGTCCAGAACTTCCGGGCCAAGCCCGACACCGCGATGCGCCACCGCGACGACCTCGCCCTCGACGACTACCGCGCCGCGATCGCGGTGACCCGGCTCGTGCTGGGACCCAGGGCGCGGGTCCAGGCGCCGCCGAACCTCGTCGACAGCTCCGAGGGATCGGCGGAGTGCAGGCTGTTGCTCGAGGCCGGGGTCGACGACTGGGGTGGGGTCTCCCCGCTGACCCCGGACCACGTGAACCCCGAACGGCCCTGGCCCTCGTTGGAGCGGCTGCGTGCGCTCAGCGCCGAGTGCGGCTTCGAGCTCAGGGCCCGCCTGACCGTGCATCCCGAGTACGTCCGGCAGGGCGAGCCCTGGCTCGACCCCCGCGTCTCCGCGCATGTCGCCGCCCTCGCGGACGACGACGGCCTCGCGCGCCCCGGCGTACGCCCGGTCGGGCTGCCCTGGCAGGAGCCCGACGGCGGGTTCGTGTCGGCCGGGCGCACCGACCTGCACGAGACCGTCGACACCACCGGGCGCACCGAGGACCGCCGCTCCGACTTCGACGGCGTCTACGGCGACTGGGAGTCCGTCCGGGACGCGGCCGCGTTGACGGGTGGTTTCGAGACAGGGCTTCGTCCTTCCTCAACCACCGAGGGAACGACAGGGCTTCGTCCTTCCTCAACCACCCCCGAGGGGGTCGCGGCCCTGAGGGCGGCCGAGGCCGATCCGGGCAACCTCTGCGACGAGCACGCGTTGACGCTGATGACCGCCGAGGGCGACCTCCTCGACCAGGTCTGCCGGCTCGCCGACGACCTGCGCCGCGAGAGCGTGGGCGACGACGTGACCTACGTCGTCAACCGGAACATCAACTTCACCAACGTCTGCTACGTCGGCTGCCGCTTCTGCGCGTTCGCGCAGCGCCGCACCGACGCCGACGCGTTCTCGCTGTCCCTCGAGGAGGTCGGAGACCGCGCCGCCGAGGCCTGGGACCTGGGCGCCACCGAGGTCTGCATGCAGGGCGGGATCGACCCCGAGCTCCCCGCGACGGCGTACTTCGACCTCGTCTCGGCGGTCAAGCAGCGGGTCCCCGACATGCACGTGCACGCGTTCTCCCCCATGGAGATCGTCAACGGCACCGCCCGCACCGGCCTGAGCGTCGAGGACTTCCTGATCAAGGCCCGCGAGGCCGGCCTCGGCTCGCTGCCCGGCACCGCCGCGGAGATCCTCGACGACGAGGTCCGCTGGGTCCTCACCAAGGGCAAGCTCCCGGCCCGCACCTGGGTCGAGATCGTCACCACCGCCCACCGGGTCGGGATCCCCACGACGTCCACGATGATGTACGGCCACGTCGACAACCCCCGCCACTGGGTCGGCCACCTCCGCGTCCTCAGCAGGATCCAGGACGACTCCCTTGAATTCGGGGGCGCGAGCTTCACCGAGTTCGTGCCGCTGCCCTTCGTGCACACCAGCTCCCCGATCTACCTCGCCGGCGTGGCCCGCCCCGGGCCCACCCTGCGCGACAACCTCGCCGTGCACGCCATGGCCCGGATCCTGCTCCATAACCGGATCCCCAACATCCAGACCTCCTGGGTCAAGCTCGGCGTCGACGGCACCCGCGCGATGCTCCGGGCCGGCGCCAACGACGTGGGCGGCACCCTCATGGAGGAGACCATCTCCCGGATGGCCGGCTCCGAGCACGGCTCAGCGAAGACCGTCGCCGAGCTCACCGAGATCGGCGCCGGCATCG
>JAOPYB010000464.1 GCA_025964835.1 Nocardioides sp.
GCACGTAGGCGTCCTCGTCGACGATGATCAGCGTGCGCTCGAACTGGCCCATGTTCTCGGTGTTGATCCGGAAGTAGGCCTGGAGCGGGATGTCCACGTGGACGCCCTTGGGCACGTAGATGAACGAGCCGCCCGACCACACCGAGGTGTTGAGCGCGGCGAACTTGTTGTCACCGACGGGGATGACCGTGCCGAAGTACTCCTTGAACATCTCCGGCTGCTCGCGCAGGGCGGTGTCGGTGTCCAGGAAGAGCACGCCCTGGGCCTCGAGGTCCTCGCGGATCGAGTGGTAGACGACCTCGGACTCGTACTGTGCGGCGACACCGGAGACGAGGCGCTGCTTCTCCGCCTCGGGGATGCCGAGCTTGTCGTAGGTGTTCTTGATGTCCTCGGGGAGGTCGTCCCACGTCGCGGCCTGCTTCTCGCTGGACCGGACGAAGTACTTGATGTTGTCGAAGTCGATCGTCGACAGGTCCGAGCCCCAGGTGGGCATGGGCTTGCGGTGGAAGAGCTTGAGGCCCTTCAGGCGCAGGTCGAGCATCCACTGCGGCTCGCTCTTCTTGGCGGAGATGTCGCGAACGACCTCCTCGCTGAGACCGCGCTTGGCGGTGGCGCCGGCGACGTCGGAGTCGCTCCAGCCGAAGTCGTAGCGTCCGATGCCCTCGAGCTCGGGGTTGCGCTCGTCGATCGTGGTCATGAGGTGACCTGCTCCTTCATCTTGCCGGTCGGCTGGGTGGTGTCCGGGATGCATGTGGTGCAGACCCCGTCGCCGTGGGCGATCGTGGCCAGGCGCTGGACGTGGCGGCCGAGCACGCGGCCGATGGCCTCGGTCTCGGCCTCGCACAGCTGGGGGAACTCGTGGGCGACGTGCGACACGGGGCAGTGCTGCTGGCAGAGCTGCTGTCCCATGGGCAGGTCGCGGACGGCGGCGGCGTAGCCCTCGTCGGAGAAGACCCGAGCCAGTACCTCCGTCGGGCTGAGCTGGGGGTGGGCGCCCTGGACCCCGTCGAAACGCTCCCCGATGAACGCGACCCGCCGGTTGGCGAACTCGCGGACGGCGACCTCGCCGCCTGTCTCGTCGAGGAACCTGAGCGCCTGCACGGCCAGGTCGTCGTACTGCTGGTCGAACCCGTCGCGGCCCGTCTCGGTGAGCGCGAACAGCTTGGCCGGGCGACCGCGGCCGCGGGTAGCCTGCAGGCGCGGCTCACGGGCCTCGAGCATGCCCTCGTCGAGCAGTTGGTCGAGGTGCCGGCGGACCGCCGCGGGAGTGAGGTCGAGTCGCACGGCCAGGGCCGCCGCGGTCGACGGACCCTCGACGAGGATCGACTGGACGACGCGCTGTCGCGTCGGCCGGTCGTGCACCCCCGGACGGGTCTCGTCGATTTCCACAACACCAGTGTGCCGTTAATGGCCGGGAGCATTCAAGTAAGGTCCACCTAACACCACTCTGAGGGGGAACACGTGCCGGGATCGCTGCTGGGCAACGTCGTCAGGCGGGTCGAGGACCCCGACCTGCTCACCGGACGGAGCACCTTCGTCGACAACCAGCGGATCGAGGGCGCCCTGCACGCCGTCTTCGTGCGCAGCCCGCACGCCCACGCCCACCTCACCGGCGTGGACACCTCCGAGGCCGAGGCCGCCCCCGGCGTCGTCGCGGTCCTCACCGGTCGTGAGCTCGGGGACCGGCCGGTCCCCCTGTTCGCGCAGGTGAACCCGGCAATCGGCCGCACCGCCCTGGCCCACGGCAAGGTCCGCTACGTCGGCGACCCGGTCGCACTGGTGGTCGCGGAGACGCGTGCCCAGGCGCTGGACGCCGCCGAGCTCGTCGACGTCGACTACGACGAGCTCCCGGCCGTCGCCGACATGGAGCGCGCACTGGCCGACGGGGCGCCGCTGCAGTTCGAGGAGCTCGGCAGCAACATCGCCGGTGCCCGTCGCGACGCCGACGGCACCGACCCGTTCGCCGGTGCGGCCCGGGTCGTGCGGGCCCGGATGGAGAACCAGCGGCTCGCGACCGCACCCATGGAGGGGCACGCGATCCTGGTGCAGCCGAACAACGGCGGCCTGACCGCCTGGGTCGCCACGCAGCATCCCCACCTCACGCGCGACCTGATCGCCTCCTACACCGGTCTCGAGCCGGACCGGGTGCGGGTGATCGCCCCCCACGTCGGTGGGGCGTTCGGCGGCAAGGCCGGCATCGGCACCGAGCACGCCGCCGTGGTCGCGGCCGCGCTGCGGCTCGGCCAGCCGGTGGGGTGGACCGAGACGCGCAGCGAGGCGATGATCTCGATGCACGGCCGCGGCCAGGTGCAGTACGCCGAGCTCGGCCTCGACGCCGACGCGAAGATCCTCGGCCTGCGCCTGCACGTGATCGGCGACTGCGGTGCCTACGCCGGCTTCGGCGGCACCTTCCCACTGGGCTCGACGTACCTCATGGCGCAGGGCCCCTACGTGGTCCCCGAGCTGCGCTACGCGGGCATCGCGGCCCTCACCAACACCGCTCCGATGGGCGCCTTCCGCGGGGCCGGCCGACCGGAGGCCGCCGCGCTGCTCGAGCGGCTGCTGGACATCGCCGCCGACGAGGTCGGCCTGCCGCCCGAGGAGATCCGCCGCCGCAACCTGATCCCGCCCGACGCGTTCCCCTACGCCACCCTCACGGGGGCGACGTACGACGTCGGCGACTACGACCTGCCCCTCCGCGAGGCCCTCCGGATCGCCGACGTCGACGCGGCCCGCGAGGAGCAGCGCCGTCGTCGCGAGGCCGGCGAGGTGCGCCAGCTCGGCATCGGGATCGCCGTCTACGTCGAGATCACCGGCTTCGGTGGGTCCGAGTACGGGTCGGTGCATGTCCACGAGGACGGCTCGGCCACGGTGATGGCCGGGACGTCCTCGCACGGCCAGGGACACGCCACCTCCTTCGCGATGATCGTGTCCGACCGGCTCGGCATCCCGATGGACCGGATCGACTACGTCCAGTCCGACACCCACCTGGTGCGCACCGGGGGCGGCACCGGCGGCTCCCGGTCGCTGCAGCTGGGCGGCAACGCCGTCGGCCAGGCGGCCGGCGAGGTGCACGAGAAGGCCGTGGAGGTCGCGGCCCGGATGCTGGAGGCCAACCCGGCCGACATCGTCCTCGACGACTCGGGCTTCGCCGTCCAGGGCGTCGCCGACGCCCGGGTCTCCTGGCCCGAGCTCGCGGCCTACGCGCACGAGCACGACGGCGGGCTGGGCTCCGACACCGACTTCATCCAGCACGGCGCCACCTTCCCGTTCGGCGCGCACGTGTCGATCGTCGAGGTCGACACCGAGACCGGCTTCGTCACCCCGCTGCGCCACGTCGCCGTCGACGACTGCGGCCGGGTGCTCAACCCGCTCGTCGTCGAGGGGCAGCAGCACGGCGGCGCCCTCCAGGGCATCTCGCAGGCGCTCTGGGAGCAGTTCGTGTACGACGAGGTCGGGACGCCGCTGACCACCACGTTCGCGGACTACGCCATGCCGACGGCCGCGGACGGCATCTCCTTCGAGGTCTCCACGACCCAGACGCCGACGCCCCTGAACCCGCTGGGCGCCAAGGGCATCGGCGAGTCGGCCACGATCGGGTCCACGCCGGCGGTCCAGAACGCGGTCGTCGACGCGATCAGCCACCTCGGGGTGCGCCACGTCGACCTGCCGTGCACGCCCGAGCGGGTGTGGACCGCGATCCGACAGGCCGCCGACGGCACCCTCCCCGACCTCTGGCGCGAGCCCCCGGCCGCGTTCGCGGGCCTGCCCGTCGACGGCAGCGGGGGCGAGACCACCACGAGCGCCGAGATCTGAGCGCCCGCCCCGCCCGGGGCACACCGCGAGCGCGTTCCTAGACTGGGCGCGTGTCCGACACCGCCCCCGCCGTGCAGGTCGACGGCCTGGTGATGCGGTACGCCGACAAGGTCGCCGTCGACGACCTCTCCCTCGTCGTCGAGCGGCAGAGCATCACGGCGGTCCTCGGACCCAACGGCGCCGGCAAGACCACCACGCTCGAGACCTGCGAGGGCTACCGGAAGCCGCAGCGCGGCACGGTCCGGGTGCTGGGACTCGACCCCGTCCGCGACCGGGCCGACCTGCTCCCCCGGATCGGGGTGATGCTCCAGGCCGGCGGCGCCTGGAGCGGGGTCCGCGCGATGGAGATGCTGCGGCACATCGCCAAGCTGCACGCCGAGCCGCTCGACGTCGACCTGCTCGCCGAGCGTCTCGGGCTCGGCGACTGCGGCAAGACGCCGTACCGCCGGCTCTCCGGGGGCCAGCAGCAGCGCCTCGGGCTCGCGATGGCGGTGGTCGGGCGCCCCGAGATCGTCTTCGTCGACGAGCCGACCGCTGGCATGGACCCGCAGGCGCGCCGTACGACGTGGGCGCTGCTGGAGGAGCTCCGCGGTGACGGGGTGACGGTGGTGCTGACCACGCACTACATGGACGAGGCCGAGCAGCTGGCCGACCAGATCCACATCATCGACCACGGCCGCCTGATCGTCTCCGGCTCGCCGCTGGAGCTGACCCGTGGCGGCACCGCCGCCACGATCCGGCTGGTCGTGACCCGCCCGTTCCCGGTCGGCTCCCCCGACCTGCTGCAGCGCAGCCTCGGCGACCCGACCGAGGTGACCCAGCTCGACCAGCGCAGCCTCCTGGTCACCGGCCCGGCGGACGGCTCGACGCTGGCGAAGGTCTCACGCTGGTGCGAGGACAACGACGTGCTGCCCGAGTCGCTGACCCTGGGCCAGCGCAACCTGGAGGACGTCTTCCTCCAGCTGACCGGGCGGGAGCTGGCGCCATGACCGGCACCTTCTCCCCCCGGCCCGGCGGGGCGCCGCTCGCCCGCCAGGTGCTGGCGCAGGCGGGCATGGAGTCGCGGCTGATGCTGCGCAACGGCGAGCAGCTGCTGCTCGCGGTCGTGATCCCGGTCATCGTGCTCTTCGGCGCCGTCGAGGGGGCCGACCGGGTCGGCA
>JAOPYB010000474.1 GCA_025964835.1 Nocardioides sp.
ACCAGAGGCTGCCGTCCTTGCGCTGGGCGAGGCCCTGGACGTTGCGGTGGCCGTAGGTCTGGAGGTAGCGCTTGCGGGGGTTGGCGCTCTTGATGAACGGGTTGCCGGGCCAGGGGGCGCCGCTGCGAGTCATCCGCAGGGTCTTGCCGCCGAGGGACGAGAGGTTCTCGGGGGTGGTGCCCTGGGCGGCGTCGCCGGTGCCGACGAGCAGCGACCCGTTCTTGGTGATCAGCAGCCGGCAGCCACCGTGGCGGCCACTGCTGGTCGGGAAGCCGCCGAGCAGCTCCTTGACCCGGGTGGCCTTGGTGGCCTTGTCGTTGAGCCGCCAGCCGACGACGTGCACCTCGTGGCCGTTGGCGGTGGTGCCGCCCTGGCAGGTGTAGAAGCGACCGGTCTGGGCGAACGTCGGGTCGATCGCGAGCGACATCAGCCCGGTCTCGCCGGAGACCCAGACGCGGTCACTGGGGAACTGGACCTTGCGCTTGTGGCCGTGCTGCCACACCAGCAGGTCGGCGCGGTCGCGCTCGGTGACGAGCAGGCGGCCCTGGCCGATCGACTGCACGTCCCAGGGGTGGTCGAGGCCACGGATCATGCGGGTCACCTTCAGCTTCGGGACCGCCCGGGCCTGCGCGCGATCCGCCTTGAACTGGGCGATCGCGGCGTCGTTGACGCCGCTCGGCGAGGCGGACAGCCCGACGTTGCCGGGCCCCCGCATGGCCAGGGCCGGCGCGGCCGGGCTCAGCAGGGTGAGGGTGGTGAGGGCAACGAGGAGGGAGCGCATGCCTGCCACGGTACGTCCATCGCGGGACGCGCACGAGAGCGGTGATGGAGCAAGTCTCCGAGGACCAGCGGCAACTTGTGCGTGACGTCCGGCGTCACAGCGGTATGAGGAAGTGGGCGCTGGCCGCGGTGGTGTTGCTGAGTCTCTCGGCATGCGACGACCGCGGTGCCGGGGCGGCCCCGCCGTCGCCGAGCTCGAGCTCCGTGACGCGCGCGCCGGTGGGTCGGTTGCCTCAGGTCGATGTCGCCATCCAGCGAGTGCCCGCTGACCTCCAGGGCATTGCCCTCTTCGGCCATCACGTCGCGTACGTCGAGGACGGGCTCCGGCTGGTGTCGATGGACTGGCGGACGGGCCGATCCCGGATCGTGGCCCGCAGCACCTTCGGCAGCCTCTTCATGCTGCCCACCAGCGGGCGTTTCGTGTCGGTTCTCGACCAGCTGTCGGGTGCGGCCGGGGACGACCCCGCGAGTCCCCGGCGGACGCTGAGCCTGGACCTGGTCACCGGGCACAGCACCTCGGTCGCGTCGGCACCGGGGGAGGCGGTGGCGGGCGGGCTCAACGACGTCTCGCTCCAGGTCCTTCGCCCCCGCCGAGAGGGTGCGGACCCGTGGCGTGCGGACCTGGTCGAGGTGTGGCAGCAGCCCGACCCCGACCTCCCGGACCGGCCGCTGACCACCAACGGGCTGGTGGTCGAGGCCGCCTTCGATGGTGATCACCGGGTCGTGTGGACGCAACGGCCAGATCATTCTTCAGCCGACCCGAGCTCGCTGTGGACGCTCGATCTCTTCCATCCCGGGGTGGGGGCACGACGGCTCGCGGTGCCCAGTGGCGTTCCGTACTCACCCGTCGTGGGTGTCGGCTTCGTCGGCTGGGCAGCGGATGGTCGGCGCCTGATGTTGATGCCGGTGGGTGGAGGCGCGGTCACCCGGGTCGCAGGTCACCTGGGCCACGCCGTGGCGCCGTCCGCTGATCGGCACCTGCTCGCGTTCGTGCGGACCCACCACGGGCGCAGCGAGCTGGTGGTCCTGCGAGTCGGTTGACCCCTAGAACGTGTGCTCCGGGCCGGGGAAGGTGCCGGCCCTCACGTCCGCGGCGTACTCCTGGGCGGCGCGCAGCAGCTCACCGTGCAGGTCGGCGTACTGCTTGACGAACTTCGCCATCCGGCCGGTGCGCAGCCCGAAGGCGTCCTGCCACACGAGCACCTGGCCGTCGCACTCGACGCCGGCGCCGATCCCGATGGTCGGGATGTCGACGGACCTGGTCACCTCGGCGGCCACGTCGCCGGGCACCATCTCCATGACCACCGCGAACGCACCCGCCGACTCCAGCGCCTGGGCCTCCTCGATCACCTTCTTGGCGGCGTCGCCGCGGCCCTGGACCCGGTAGCCGCCGAGGTTGTGCTCGGACTGTGGGGTGAAGCCGATGTGCGCCATCACGGGGATGCCGCCCTCGGTGAGCTTGCGGACCTGCGGCACCATGGCGAGCCCGCCCTCGAGCTTCACCGAGTGCGCGTTCCCCTCCTTCAGGAAGCGGACGGCGGTGAGGTAGGCCTGCTCCGGCGAGGCCTGGTAGGAGCCGAAGGGCAGGTCGGCCACGACCAGGGCGCGGTGGGCGGAGCGGGTGACGGCCCGGACCAGCGGGATGAGCTCGTCGACCGTGACCGGGAGCGAGGTGTCGTTGCCGTAGACGTTGTTGCTGGCCGAGTCCCCGACGAGGAGCACGTCGATGCCCGCCTCGTCGAACGTCTGGGCGGCGTACTGCTCGTAGGCGGTCAGCATCGTGAACTTCTCGCCCCGCTGCTTCATCTCGCGCAGGTGGTGCGTGCGGACCCTCTTGACCGGTGCGGGGGCGCTCCCCGGGCCGGTGCCGTAGGGCGCAGTCTCCTCGCTCATCGTCGAGCTCCTTCGTCGTGGTCTCGCACCTCCCTGATGGAGTGCCCGGACCGTCTCTCAGGCTAGACCGCAACCCGTGGGTAGTGCGCTGTGTCGGTGGTCACTCAGGAAGACGCCGCGTCGGCCGCGGACTCGAGGTCGGCGACCACGATCCTGGACATGCCCAGCATCGCCTGCATGGCGGCCTGGGCGCGCGCCGGGTCCGGGTCGCCGAGCAGCTCCTGGAGCCGGTTGGGCACGATCTGCCAGGAGAGCCCGTACTTGTCCTTGAGCCAGGCGCACCGGCCGGGCTCGCCGCCGGCGACCAGGTTGTCCCAGTAGTAGTCGACCTCGGTCTGGT
>JAOPYB010000488.1 GCA_025964835.1 Nocardioides sp.
CCTCGGTCATCTCCCGGGCGTAGCCGCCCGATCCCTCGAGGGTCTCCAGCTCCAGCTCGATGGCGACCGCACCCATGGAGCGGATCTCCTCGGCCGCGGCGGCCCGCACGTCGTACGCCTTGACGACCGCGCCGAGACGCTTGGCGGTCGCGATGGCCTGCAGGCCGGCGACACCGGCGCCGAGCACGACGACCTGGGCGGGCTTGACGGTGCCGGCCGCTGTCATGTTCAGCGGGAAGAAGCGGCGCAGGAGACCAGCGGCGACGATCGCGCAGCGGTATCCCGAGACGAGGGCCTGCGAGGAGAGCGCGTCCATCGACTGGGCGCGCGAGATGCGCGGCACCAGCTCCATCGCGAACGACGTGATCCCGCAGTCGCGCAGGTCGCGGACGATCTCCGGCTCCTGGCCGGTGGGCAGGAAGGAGACCGTCGCGGCGCCGCGGCGCAGCCGGCGTACGGCGTCGGTCGCCAGCGGCTGGACGGACACGACGAGGTCCGCGGTCTCGAGGGCCTGGTCGTCGAGCGTGGCGCCGGCGTCGGTGTACTCCTCGTCGGCGACGAGGGCGGCCCGACCGGCGCCCGGCTCGACGAGGACGACGTACCCCAGGCCGGTCAGCTTGCCGACCAGCTCGGGCACCATCGCGACGCGCGACTCGCCCTCTCGGGTCTCCCTGGCTACAGCGATCTTCACCCGTCGCAACCTAGGGCAGATCGAGCGCCGCGAACAGGCATCTCACGTTCTCGGCGTGGTGAGACAGGTCATGGCGGCGGCATAGTCCGTGACGATATGCGTCCCTCGCGCATCTCCGAGGAAGCATTTCGTCACGGACTATCCCGGCAGGGCGAACTCCGCGACGACCTCGTGGCGGGGCCGGCCGCGAGGACCCTCGCCCAGGTGCGACTGGACGAGCGCGAACCGGTCGGCGACCCAGGCGGGACCCGAGTAGCCGTCCAGGAGCCGCACCCAGGCGGTGACCTCGGCGGGTCGGCCCAGCCGGGCGAGCGTGAAATGCGGGCGGAAGCGCTGGCCGTCCACGGCGACACCGGTCCGCGAGGCGGCGGCGCGGGCGCCGGTCGCGAGCCTGCTCAGCTCGGTCTCGCCGAACTGGTCGAGGTCGAGGCCGGCCCAGAGCACCCGGGCCCGGGCGACGTTCGGGAAGGCGCCGCCGCCGGCGACCCGCGCAGGGAACGCCGTACGCCGGGCCGCCGCGCGGCCGAGCCGCTCCTCGAGCTCGTCGAGGTGCCGGTCCGCGACCGAGCCGAGGAAGGCGAGCGTCACGTGGACCTGGTCGGGGGCGGCCCACCGGAAGTCGGCCGCGTCCCGACGCGGGGCCAGGAACTCGTCGAGGTGCTCCACGGCCTCGGGCGGTGGCGCCAGGGCCACGAACATCCGCACGGCGGCTCAGACCTGGGTGCCGACGACGGCCCCGATCGCGTAGGTCACGAGCATGGCGAAGAGGCCGCCGGCCATGTTGCGGAGCACGGCCCGCCGGGCCGCGCCGTAGCCGAACCGGGCGCTCGCCCAACCGGTCAGCGCCAGCGCAAGCACGACTGCCACGACGGTGACCGGGACCCGGAGGTCCGCGACCACCAGGACGATCGTCAGCAGCGGGAGCAGGGCACCGACCGTGAACGAGAGCATCGAGGCCCAGGCCGCCGCCCAGGGGTTGGTGAGGTCGTCGGGGTCGATGCCCAGCTCCGCCTCGGCGTGGGCGCCGAGGGCGTCGTGCTCCGTGAGCTGCTCGGCCACCTGCAGCGCGAGCTCCTCGGTCAGCCCCTTGCCGACGTAGATGCCGGCCAGCTCGGCCAGCTCGTCCTCGGGGTCGTCGCGCAGCTCGCGGCGCTCCTTCTCGAGCAGGGCGTGCTCGGAGTCGCGTTGGGTGCTGACGGAGACGTACTCGCCCGCGCCCATGCTCAGGGCTCCCGCCGCGAGCCCGGCGATGCCGGCGACCAGGATCGCGGTCCGGTCGCTGGTGGCCCCGGCTACGCCCACGACCAGGCCGGCCGTGGAGACGATCCCGTCGTTGGCGCCCAGGACCGCGGCCCGCAGCCAGTTCAGGCGGTTGTTGACACCGCTCTCGTGGGGCTCGTCCTCGTGCGGACCGACCGGTGCGTCGATCCCCGGTGCGTCGATGCTCATGCCTCGATCCTCGGCATCGGCCGGGCGGCCCGCAACCAAGGCAAGCCTGCGCTCAGGGGCCCCGCGGGTGTCCGCAACCGTTCAATTGTGGGCAAGGCACCGGATCCCACGCGGAACAGGTGGCTTTCCCGACAATTGAACGGAAGCGCGCGCTCACAGGCCGAGGTCGCGCCCGATCAGCATCTTCATGATCTCGTTCGAGCCGGCCCAGATCTTGGTGACCCGGGCGTCCCGCCAGGCGCGGGCCACGCGGTACTCGTTCATGTACCCGTAGCCACCGTGCAGCTGGACGCAGTGGTCGAGCACGTCGTTCTGGACCTGCGAGGTCCACCACTTGGCCTTCGCGGCGTCGACCGGCGTGAGCTCCTGGCGGGTGTGCTTCATGATGCACTGGTCGACGTACGCCTGGGTCACCTCGACCTGCGTGACCAGCTCGGCGAGCAGGAACTGGTTGTGCTGGAACTTGCCGATCGGCTGGCCGAACGCCTTGCGCTCCTTGGCGTACTGGATCGTCTCCTCGAGGATCTGCGCCGCGTGGGCGAGGTTGGTGATCGACGAGCCGAGCCGCTCCTGCGGCAGGAACTGCATCATCGAGATGAAGCCGGTGTCCAGCTCGCCGATCAGGTCGTCGTTGCTGACCCGGACGTCCTCGAACGCGAGCTCGG
>JAOPYB010000106.1 GCA_025964835.1 Nocardioides sp.
CAGGATGTAGCTGAGCACGTCGGTCAGCATGATCCGGTAGACGAACCCGCCGGCGACGACCGCCCAACTGGTGCGGCTGAGCTTGATCTTGAAGACTCGTGAGGCGAAGGCGTTGATGTTGGACGAGGCCAGGTCCAGGTTCGCGGTGTTGATGCGGGTCTGGCTCACGATGATCAGCAGGAGCCCGAAGACGCCCATCGTGGAGATGATCGCCTCCACCAGGCCGTTCTCGCTGATGCCGGCCGCGCCGACGACGCCCGGAACCGTGGCGGCCAGGAAGATGCCGACCAGCCCGTTCAGGAACGGCGTGCAGAAGTAGAAGACCGGGCCGAACGTGACGAGACCGGCGAACTTGCTGTCCTCGACCTTGCTGAAGCGAGCGAAGTCGAACGTGTACAGCATCATCACCCACACGCCCATGTAGACGGTGAAGGCCCACAGCCATCCCGGCGCAGCGAGGTCGATGCCCGGGTCGGGAAGCGAGATGCTGGCGGAGTGCTGGGTGCTCGCCCAGACGACGAGTGCGATCATCCCCACCACGTAGAACGGGAGCAGCACCCCGTTGAGCTTGTCCAGCCAGGTGCGGACGCCACCCATGACGAGCGGGACGCTGTACACCACGACGAGTAGGTACCAGAGACGGATGTCGCCGCCTCCGAAGTAGTTCTGCAGGGCCGAGGCGACGATGGACCCCTCGAACACCGCGTAGTAGATCGCCGTCGCCCCGAAGATGAGCGGCGCGAGGGCCGCCCCGAAGTAGCCGAACAGACGGCGCGAGAGCAGGGCGACCGTGAGCCCGTGCTTGCTGGCGTACCGCGTGAGCACGAAGGCGATCGCGCCATAGGCGAGCACGCTCAAGATGATGCCGATGAGAGCGTTGGCCGTGCCCACCGTCACCGCCACGATCGCGGCGATGTAGAGCCAGAAGATGGCACTGAACAGGCCGCCCCAGGCCATCGCCAGCGAGCCTCGGCCGCTGCGCCACGACCTCGGCATGATGTGCGTGGAATAGTCCTCCGAGGCGGCTTCCTTGACGACCGCCGGGTCATCGACGAAGGAAACGTCGAGGGGCGCCGGCTGCCGACCGCCGCCGCCCGATATCGGCTCCAATGGGCTGGTCATGTCTGTCTCCATGGGTGTTCGGGCGCCCCGAAGATTCTGGTTTTTCCAGATGCGCGATGCCACACGCTACAAGCGTGAGACGTGGGTCACCCTGTGCTGCGACACAGGCAAATGGGATCGAACTGTGGTTCGCCCCATCGGTGCCCGTTCTGCGCCGCACTACGGTTCTGGGCATCGGCGAAGCGGTCGAGCTGGGGTGCCTTCCTCCCCCGTCCTCGGGTCCAGTCCGAGCGCGCTTCGCCAACACCATGTGCTCGAGACCAAGATGAGGATCGCCGTATGAGCTCGTCCGCAGAAGACCACCCCAGCCTCGGCGATGCCCGCCTGGTGGAGGTGAGCGAGAACGTCTTCGCCTACCTCCAGCCCGACGGCAGCTGGTGGATCAACAATGCGGGGTTCTTCGTCGGGAAGAACGGCGTGGTGAGCATCGACGGCTGTTCGACGGCCGCCCGCACGAAGCGCTACATCGAGACCATTGCGACGGTCAGCACGAAGCCCGTGCACACCATGGTGAACACCCATCACCACGGCGACCACACCTTCGGGAACTACCTGTTCGACTCGGCCACCATCCTGGGCCACGAACGGACCCGCGAGGACGTGCTGCACTACGGACTGCCCTTCGACGCCCCGATCTTCGAGTCCGTGGAGTGGGGTCCGGTAGAGCTCGCGCCGCCGTTCGTGACCTACCAGTCCGGGGTGAAGCTCTGGGTGGATGACCTGCCCGTGGAGCTCAGCTACGTCGGGCAGCCAGCGCACACCACCAACGACTCGATCGTGTGGGTCCCCGACCGGAGTGTGCTGTTCGTCGGCGACCTCCTCTTCAACGGCGGGACGCCCTTCCTGCTGATGGGGTCCGTGGCCGGCGCCATCGAGGTTCTCGAGAACGTCATCAAGCCGATTCCCGCCACCACCATCGTGCCCGGCCACGGTGACGTGTGCGGCCCGGAGCTCATCGACGACGTGCTCGACTACCTGCGGTTCGTGATGACGGTGGCCGAGGACGGCGTCCGGTCTGGCGTGTCTCCCCTGGAGGCGGCGCGCGAGACCCAGCTCGGTCGCTTCGCGCACCTGCTGGACCCCGAGCGCATCGTCGGCAACCTGCACCGCGCGTACGCCGAGCTGAACGGCGCCGAGCCGGGCGCGCGCATCGACACCCGGGCCGCACTGGCCGACATGGTCGCCTACAACGGTGGCCGACGGCTCACCTGCTACGCCTGACGCTCTCCCTGCTCGTCTCCGTGTCGCTCCGACAACCAGAAGGATCCCCATGCGCTGGACCACCTATGTCTCACCCACCGACCAGCAGGCCCACATCGGCCTGGTCGTCGACGGCAAGCTCCACGGGCTGCGCGAGCAGACCCAGCTCGTCGCGCTGCTCGACGACCCGGAGGCCATGGCCGCCGCGGCCCAGCAGGCCGGCGCGGACCCGTTCGACCTCCTCGACCTGGACGCGGCGGAGGTCCTCGCGCCCATCCCGGTCCCGCCGTCCGTCCGCGACTTCTACGCCTTCGAGTCACACGTCCTCGCGTGCTCCAAGGCGCTCGACCAGCCCATCAACCCGGACTGGTACGAGCTTCCCGTCTTCTACTTCCAGAACCCCCAGGCCACCCGCGGGCACCTGAAGGACGTCGAGCTCGCTCCGGGCTCGACCCGGTTCGACTTCGAGCTCGAGGTGGCGGCTGTCGTGGGCAAGGCCGGACGCGACCTGCACCCGGACGAGGCGGAGGAGCACATCGCCGGTTACATGCTGATGTCGGACTGGAGCGCCCGCGACATCCAGGCTCGCGAGATGAAGCAGACGATGGGTCCGGTCAAGGGCAAGGACACGGCGACGAGCTATGGCCCCTGGCTGGTGACTCCCGACGAGCTCGCGCATCGGCGCGGCGGCAATGCCTACGACCTGAAGATGACCGCGTCGGTCAACGGGCAGCCGTACAGCCTGGGCAACCTGGGCGACCTGCACTGGAGCTTCGGCCAGATGATGGCCTACGCCTCGCGTGGCACCCAGCTCGTCCCCGGTGACATCATCGGCAGCGGGACGGTGGGCACTGGGTGCATCCTGGAGCTCTCACTCGTGCACGGCGTGGACAAGTTCCCATTCCTGAAGGCGGGCGACGACGTGCGCCTCGAGGTCGAGGAGCTCGGGTTCATCGCGGCGCACCTGGTCGAGGGCAGCGACGTCATCCCGCTCCGCTAGCGAACCCACCACGACGAGGAGGCGGACCAGCCATGAGTGAACGCCTGGAACGCCTCGCCGAGTCCGCGCTCGACCCGGAACAGCTCGGGCTCTACCGGCAGATCCGCGAGGGACCACGGGCCGCGGTCAGATCGTTCGCGCTCAGCGACCGGTCCGGGTCCCTCAATGGACCCTTCGGGTTGATGCTCCGGGTCCCGAAGCTGGGGCAGCCGCTCCAGGACCTCGGAGCGGCGCTCCGCTTCCGCACCAGCCTCGGGGACCGCGAGCGGGAGCTCCTGACGCTCAGGGCCGCGGTCGTCCTCGAGAGCGAGTTCGAGTGGTACGCCCACGAGCGCGCGGGCCGAGATGCCGGGCTCAGCGAGGACGAGCTGCACGCCCTGAAGGCAGGCACGTACGCACCTCGGGACCGGGCGGAGGCGCACCTCGTCGGGCTGGCGGACATCCTGCTCGCTCACGGCGAGCTGGACGATGCGACGTACGCCGACCTCGCCGAGGCGCTGGGTGTGCAACAGGTGCTCGAGGTGATCATCCTGGTCGGCTACTACCGCACCCTTGCCCAGATGATGCGGGTCTTCGCGATCGGGTCGCCCACGGAGGACTGACGCTGCCAGCACCAACCCAGCAGAGACGAGGAACAGACGTGGACAAGGTCGTGGCGAGTGCGGCGCAGGCGGTGGCGGACATCGGGGACGGGTCGACGTTGGCGGTGGGTGGTTTCGGGTTGTGTGGGATCCCCTCGGTGTTGATCGAGGCGCTGCTCGAGGGTGGCGCGAGCGACTTGGAGGCGGTGTCGAACAACTGTGGTGTCGACGACTGGGGTTTGGGTCGGTTGCTGATGGCCAAGCGGCTGCGCCGGATGGTGTCGTCGTACGTGGGGGAGAACAAGGAGTTCGCCCGTCAGTACCTCTGCGGTGAGCTCGAGGTGGAGCTGACCCCGCAGGGCACGCTCGCGGAGCGGATGCGTGCGGGCGGGTCGGGGATCCCGGCGTTCTTCACCGCGACCGGTGGTGGCACCCAGGTCGCGCAGGGTGGTCTGCCGTGGCGCTACGACGACGCCGGGAACGTGACGGTGTCCTCGCCGGCGAAGGAGACCCGCGCTTTCGGGGGCCGGGAGTATGTGTTGGAGGAGGCGATCGTCGCGGACTTCGCCCTGGTGCGGGCCTGGAAGGGCGACCGGCACGGCAACCTCGTCTACCGCGACTCGGCGCGGAACTTCAACCCGCTGGCCGCGATGTGCGGTCGGCTCACGATCGCGGAGGTCGAGGAGCTCGTCGAGCCCGGTGAGCTGGACCCCAACCACGTGCACACGCCGGGTGTCTTCGTGCAGCGGGTGGTGGCGCTGAGCCCCGAGCAGGCTGCGGAGAAGCGGATCGAGAAGCGCACCGTGCGCCCGAAGGGGGACCCGGCATGAGCTGGTCGCGTGAGGAGATGGCGGCACGCGCCGCCTCGGAGCTGGTCGACGGGTCGTATGTGAACCTGGGCATCGGCCTGCCGACGCTGGTGCCGAACTACGTCGCCGACGACGTGGAGCTGGTGCTGCAGTCGGAGAACGGCATCCTCGGCGTCGGTGCCTACCCGCTCGAGGGCGAGGAGGACCCGGACCTGATCAATGCCGGCAAGGAGACCGTGACGCTGCGCCGGGGCGCGTCGTTCTTCGACTCCGCGACGTCGTTCGGGATGATCCGGGGCGGGAAGATCGACGCCGCGATCCTGGGCGCCATGCAGGTCTCGGCCGCCGGCGACATCGCGAACTGGATGATCCCGGGCAAGATGGTCAAGGGCATGGGCGGGGCGATGGACCTGGTCCACGGCGCCAAGCGGGTGATCGTGCTGATGGAGCACGTCGCCCGCGACGGCTCCTACAAGATCGTCAACGAGTGCTCACTGCCCTACACCGGCCGGGCCGTGGTCGAGCGGATCATCACCGACTTGTGCGTGATCGACGTGCTCCCCGACGGCGGTGGGCTGAAGCTGGTCGAGCTCGCCCCCGGCGTCACCGAGGACGAGGTCCGTCAGAAGACCGAACCCCACCTGCGCTGAGGCGACACGAGAAAGAGCCCGGGGTGCATCCGCCGTACTGGCCGGATGCGCCCCGGGCTCTTGTGTGTTGCTGGAGTGGCTCGACTACTCGGCGCGTGCCTGGGCGGCCGCCACGCGGATGGAGTTGACGATGCTCTGGTAGCCCGTGCAGCGGCAGAGGTTCCCCGCAATCGCCTGACGGATCTCGTCGTCGGTCGGGTCCGGGTTCGTCGCGATCAGGTCCCGGGCCGCGAACAGGTGCCCGGGCAGGCAGAACCCGCACTGGAAGCCGTCCTCGTTCCAGAAGGCCTCCTGGATGGGCGCGAGCTCCTCGGGAGTCCCCAGCCCGTCGACGGTGACGATCTCGCTGCCGTCCGCGCTGGCCGCGAGCATCAGGCAGGACTTCACGATCTTGCCGTCGCACTCGAGGGTGCAGGCCCCGCAGTCACCGTTGAGGCAGCCCACGTGGGTGCCCTTCAGGTTCAGCTCCTCACGCACGAGGGTCACCAGCAGCTGCCGGTCCTCGCACTCCACCGTGCGTCGCTGTCCGTTGACGGTGAGGTTGAGCAACCGCCGCGGCGGGGTGCTATCGGGGGTGACGTCGGTGGTGTCCAGCATGCTCATCGCTCTCCGCCTTGCGTGGTGTGGTGTAGGGCACGACGCGCGGCGACTCCCGCGATCTGGCGACGGTACCTACCGGGAGCCAGCTCGTCGTGCCAAGGGTCTTCGATCTGTCCGTCGACGAGCTCGTCCAGCTCCCGGTCGGCGCCTCGAAAGTTCCCGGACTCGTCCAGGAGTGCCGTCACGTCCACCGTGAACGGCCTCGCGCAGACCCCGCCCAACGTGACCGTGCCGGAGACGACGCGGCCGTCCTCGACCTGGACCTGCGCCGACGCGGTGGCGATCGGCCAGCTGCTCTCGGAGAGCTTGACCTTGTAGTAGCCAACCTGGGCGGGGCGCCGCGCCAGCCGGATCACGGACAAGAACTCGTCCGGGCGCCGGACGGTCTCGAACGCGCCCGTGTAGAAGTCGGCGGCCGGCACCTCACGGGTCCCATTCGGACCCTCGAGGACGAGCCGGGCACCGGTGGCGACGAGCACCCCGGGCATGTCCGAGGCCGGGTTGGCGTAGCTGGCCGACCCGCCCACGGTGCCCTGGTTACGCACCTGGGGTCCGCCGGTGATACCGCCGGCAGCCAGCGTGAAGAGGCCGGCGACGCCGTCGAGCTCGTGCTCGAGCAACGTGGAGTAGGTGGTCCTGGCACCGATCTCGACGAGGTCGTCGGTCACTGTGACGCCATCGAGTCCCAGGTGTCGCAGGTCGACCACGTGGTCGTGGGTCTTCTCCCCCCGGCCCATGGCAGGCAGCAGCATCGTGCCGCCGCCGAGGACGGCAGCACCGTCGCCGTGATCGGCGAGCAGCGCGCAGGCCTCCCTTGTGCTCTCGGGGGCGTGATATGCGAGTCCCGTGCGGATCATGTCAGGTCTGCCTCTCGGATCAGCTGCAGCAGGCGCGGCGCGCTCAGGGGTAGCTCCTCGACCACGATCCCGAGCGGTCGGAGGGCGTCGTTGACGGCGTTCGCCAACGAGGCGACCGCGCCGGCGAAGCCACTCTCGCCGGCGCCCTTCATGCCCAGCATGGCGAAGGGAGAGGGCGTGACCTCGTGCCCCGTCTTGATCCAGGGCAGGTCGGTGGACCGCGGCATCAGGTAGTGCTTGAAGGTCTTCGTGGCGAGCTGCCCGTCCGGCTCGTAGTGCAGCTCCTCCCACAGCGCGCCGCCGATGCCCATCACGATGGCACCGATGAACTGCCCCTCCACCAGCTTCGGGCTGATGATCGTGCCGCAGTCGTGCACGCCGGAGTAGGCCAGCAGCTTCAGCACGCCGGTCTCCCGGTCGATCTCGACCTTGGTGACGTGCGCCGAGTAGGGGAACGACGGGTACGGCGACGTCCGGCCCTGCTCGTCGGGAATGTTGTGCACGTTGCTCGGTGAGTACGTGCGCGTCGACTCCAGCTGCGCCTGGTCCAGGCCGTGCACCGCCAGGGTGCGGACGAAGACCGAGCGCGCGAGCTCCCCGATGCCGATCGTGCGCTCGGGCTCACCGGCGACGGAAGCCTGGCGGTCGGCCAGGCGCACCCGTTCCGGAGTGGTCTCGAGCAGCACGCTGGCGGCCGTGACGAGCGTTGCCCGCACGTCCTGGGCGGCCAGCAGCGCTGCCGCGCCACCCACGGTCATGGACCGGCTGCTGAAGTTGCCGTAGCCGTACGGGCAGCGGTCGGTGTCGCCCTGGACGACCTTGATGTCGTCCGGCGAGATGCCGAGCTCGGCCGCCACGACCTGGGCGATGCTCGTCTCGTTCCCGGTGCCGGGGCTGGTGACACCGGTGAGTACGGTGACCGTGCCGGCCGGGTCCATGCGGACGGTCGAGGTGTCGAAGCCGCGCAGTAGGGTCCCCGAGAAGTCCCCGCCCTCCGGCGTGAGCTCGAAGCCGATACCGACGCCGACGAGCTTGCCCTCGGCGCGCGCCGACTCCTGCTCGCTCCGCAGCTCGTCGTACTCCGCGAGCCCGAGGACGTGGTCGAGCGTCGCGGCGTACTCGCCGCTGTCCAGGTGCTTCATCGTCGTCCAGTACGGGAACTCGTCCGGGGGGATGAAGTTGCGCTTGCGGATCTCCGCCGGGTCCATCGACAGCTCGGCGGCGACCATGTCCATCATCCGCTCGTAGGCCAGGGCCGCGGACTCCTTGCCGTAGCCGCGGGCACCGTTCCACGGTGCCTTGTTGGTCACGGTGGGGATGGACTCCACGTCGTAGTGCTTGATCCGGTACGGACCCGGAAGGGCCATGCCGGCGATGAAGGCCATGCCCCACCCGCCGCTGGAACCCAGGGTGCCGATGTCGGCGATGATCCGGTCGCGCAGAGCCAGGATCGTGCCGCTGTCGTCGTAGGCGACGGCGAAGCGGTGCACGAACTCCCGGGCGCCGACCAGCATGCACTCGGCGCGCGTCTCCACCCACTTCACGGGTGCGCCGACCGCCCGCGCGAGCAGGCAGACCAGGGACTCCTCGGGGTAGCCGTGGAACTTGTGCCCGAAGCCGCCACCCACCCGCGGCGCGATGACCCGGATGTCCGCCTCCGGCATCCGCATGGTCTTGGCCAGGTGCGAGCGCAGCGGGTGCGGGTTCTGGGCGGACGCATAGAGCGTCAGCCTGCCGTCGGTCCCCCACGACGCCATGTAGCCGCGCGTCTCCAGCGGTGCGGTCTGGTAGCGCTGGATCCGCAGCTCGCCCTCGAGCGTGTGCGGGGCCGTGGCGAACACCGAGTCAGCGTCCCCCTCGGCGAAGGGCAGCCGCATCATGGCGTTGCTGTCCCAGTCCGCGAAGACCTTGGGCGCGCCCTCCTCGAGGGCCTCCTC
>JAOPYB010000517.1 GCA_025964835.1 Nocardioides sp.
CGTGGTGGCGGCCGCCGCGATCGCGGTCGTCGCCGCCGTCGCCACGCCCTTCCTGGTCGCGGACCGGGGCGGCGTGAGCGCGGGCCCGGACCCGGCGACCGCTTCCCCACGGACTCCGGCCCCCGACCCGACCCCGCCCGGCCCCGCCGACTGTGCCGACAGACCGAGCGTCCACGGGGACTTCGCCACGGGCACGGCCACGTGGGTGCGCTTCTGCCCGCTCGGTGGCGACGCCGCCCTGGTGAGCGACCAGGTCCTGACCGACGGGATCGCCGGGCTGGTCGACGGGTGGCGCTCCCGCCTGAGCACGGGATACGCGCACAGCTGCCCCGCCGTGCTGGGCGCCGTCGGATTCCGGATCCGGGTCGGGTTCGCCGACGGCACCGTCTCGGTGATCCGGGGTGATACCGGCGCGTGTGCCGGCGCTGTCGGACAGCACCAGGGGCTCGAGGGGGTCGCCTCGGTGTTCGACGAGCTCACCCGGGGCCTGGCCGCGGCCGCCGCCGAGGGCGTCCCGGCCGGTGAGCCGACGACGCCGCTGCGCTGCCCCGCCCGCGCCGGCGACGTTCCCGTCACCAGCAACTCGTCCTCCCCACCGGCCGACGCGGGGCCGCTGCTGGACCTGCCGGCCACCGGCGGCGTGGTCTGCCGCTACTCGGCCGAGGCAGCGCCGGTCTCCCACCGGTCCCTCGACGCCGAGACCGCCGAGAGCGTCCGGGTGGCCCTCGCGGGCAGCTTCGACGCACCCGGCGGCGGCTACGTCCGCTACGGCGGCACCCGTCCCCAGCCCGCGTTCGTGGTGCTGCTCCGCGACGCGTCCGGCAACAGCCGGGCGTTCCGGATCAGCGGCCGGCAGCACCGGGTCGCCCTCTTCCGGGGCTCCCCGGCCGCACCGGGTCCCCTGGGCAAGGCCGGGGAACAGCTCCTCTACGCCGTCACCGGCAGCTACGGCTGAGCCGGGCCGCTACTTCTTGCGGGAGAGGAACGCCGTCATCGCCTCACGGGCGGCGTCGGAGGCGAACAGCTTGGCGCTGAGCGTGGCCATCTCGTCGCCGTGGGCGTCGATCCGGGCGACCAGCTCGCGGTTCAGGATCCGCTTCGACTCGCGCAGCCCCTGCGGCGAGCCGGTCGCGAGCGACGCGCAGACCTTCGCCACCTCGTCGTCCAGCGCCTCGACCGGCACGGCCTTCGTCACCAGGCCGTACGACGCCGCCTCGGCGCCGGTGAACACCTCGCCGCCGAGCGTGGTGAGCGCCGCGGCCCGCGGGTTCATCCGGTGGTGCACGGTCAGCGAGATGATCGCCGCGGCCAGGCCGAGCTTCACCTCGGTGAGCGCGAACGTCGCGTCCTCGGCGGTGATGGCGATGTCCGCGGCCGCGACGATGCCGATGCCGCCGGCGCGGACCGCGCCCAGCAGCCGGACGACGACCGGCTTCGACATGGTGGCGATCAGCCGCTGCAGGTCGACGATCCGGCGGGCGCCCACCTCCATCCCCTCGCTCGTGGCCTCGGACAGGTCCGCGCCCGAGCAGAAGACCCGGCCCTCGGCACGCACCAGCACGACCCGGACCGCGTCGTCCGCCTCGGCCGCCTCGAGGTGGGCGAACAGCTCGGTGACCAGCTGGCGCGACAGTGCGTTCCGGTTGTGCTGGGAGTCGAGGGTGATCGTGGCGACTGCGTCGGACACGTCGTAGCGCACGAGTTCGGACATGTCCCGCATCCTGCACCACGCCGGCCCCCGGCCGGGGCCCGGATCAGTGCTTGAGCCGCACCGTCCTCGTGGTGCCACCGATCCGGAGCGTGGCCCTCTTCACCTGGGCGCCGCCGAGCGCCACCTTGCCGACCGCGGTCTTCTGGAGCCGCAGGGTGACCTTCGCGCCGGACCTGATCTTGTACGTCGTCCGCGCGAGGACCGTGCCCTTGCGGACCAGCTTCCCGTGCACCCGCTGGGTGGTGGCCGCCACCAGGGTGGCCTGGCCCCGGCAGACACCTCCGCCGGTGTGGCAGCGGACCGTGGTCACGACCTTCGACGCCGAGACCAGGACCACCGGGGTCACCGGGGTCACGACCGGTGAGTCGTCGACCTCGATCGCCGCACTGTCGCTGTTGTCGGAGGTGTTCGTCTCGTGGGTCGACGTGGTCACCGAGGCGGTGTTCACGATGTTCCCGCCCTGGTCGGCACCCCGCTCGGTGCGGTTCGAGAGGCACAGCAGGTAGAGGCGAGCGGAGAGCGGGGCGTTCGTCGGGTTGTAGAACTTGAACACCCGGATGATCGGCCGCGGGTCGTTGCCGAGCACGACCAGGCCCGGGTCGATGTCGTAGCCCGCCACGATGCCCTTGGCGTCCCACGCGCAGGACAGCGTGAACTCCGCGCTCTCCCCGGCCGGGACGGTCACCGTCTGGCGCACCTCGTCGAGACCGAGTGCGTGGGTGTGCCCGTTCGCGACGCTGACGAGGTTGTCCAAGCACCGGATCGAGAACGTGCCCTGGGTCGCCGTGCCACCGGGACCGTTGACCACGCCGAACGTCCAGCCGTTGTCGCCGGAGGGGTACGTCGTGAGCACCGGCGCGACACCGTCGAGCAGGTAGCCGGGCTGGACCGGGGTCTGACCCGGCGCACAGTTGAGCGTCACGTCGGTGCGACCGCTCGGCAGTGCGTGGGTCTCGCTGATCGGGGTGCCGACGACCAGGTCATGGCTGTGGCCGTTGACGACCTCGCTCTCGGTCTTGACACAGACCGAGAACACCTTGGCCTGGGCGCGGCCCGTCGCGTCGTTGACGAACGACGCCGTCCAGCTGGTGTCGCCCACGGAGTGGCTCTCGGTCATGTGCACGTCGGCGAGGCTGCCGGTGTCCTGGTCGACGTGGTCGATGCGGCCCGAGCCGTCGGTGACGACGTACCCGGGCATGCAGGTCGTGGTGCCCGTGGCATCGCTCCCCGGCTCGATGTCGACGTGCACCTCGGTCTTCTGGACGTCGAAGAGGTGCTGGTGGTCGGCGCCGATCGAGGGCAGCGGGTCGACCTTGACGCGGACGTCCATGTTGCGGGTCGCCCCCGCGGGCACCGTCCCGAGCTCGCACCGGACGGTGGAGCCGGAGCGGGTGCAGGCGGCGTCGGCCGACACGAAGGTCACGCCGGTGGGCAGCGCGTCGGTCACGACCACGTCACGCGCGTCCGCGGCACCGGTGTTGGTGACCGTCAGCGTGTAGGTGATGACGTCGCCGACGCGCGGTGTGCTGTCGTCGACCGTCTTGCGGACCGTGACGTTGGTGTCGGTCGGCTGCACCGTGGTCGTCGTGGAGTCGGTGTCCGTGACCGGCGGTCCGGCGGGCGGCGTACCGCTCGCCGTGGCGGTGTTGTCCACCCGGCCGGCGTTCACGTCGGTCGGGGTGACCGTGTACGTCACGTTGGTGCAGTCGAACGACTCGTCGGGCTCGAGCCCACCGGCCGGGCAGGTCACCGGGCCGACCTTCGGGTCGTTCACGGTCACCGGGATCAGCTTCACGTTGCCGGTGTTGGTGACCCGGAACGAGTAGGTGATCGTGTCGCCCGCGTCGGGTCCGTTGGCGTCGACGTCGACGAGGTTGCCGGCCGTCTTGACCAGCTGGATGGCGCCCGTTGCCGGCAGGTCGACGGTGCGGCTGTCGTCGTCGGTGACGGTGCCGCCGCCCGGGGTGTTGCCGACCACCACGGCGGTGTTGTCCACCGAGCCGTGGTCGACGTCCGCCTGGGTGAGCGTGTACGTGCGCGGGTCACAGTTGAGCGACGCCCCCGGCGCGAGCGGGGTGCTCGGGCAGGTGACGGGGCCGACCTTGGGGTCGGCCACGGAGATGTTGGTGAGCGTGACGTTGCCGGTGTTGGTCACCTTGAACGTGTAGGTGATCGTGTCCCCGTCGTCGATGCCGTTGCCGTTGACGTCGTGGACGCCACCGGCGGTCTTGATCAGCTCGATGCTCGCGCTCGTGGCGACCGGGGTCGTCGTCGAGTCGGTGTCCGTGACCGGGGAGCCGGTCGGCGGCGTGCCGCTGGCGGTGGCGGTGTTGTCCACCCGGCCGGTGTTCACGTCGGCCTGGGTCAGCGGGTAGGACTTCGCGGTGCAGGTGACGTTCGCGCCGGGTGCGAGGGCACCGCTCGGGCAGGTGATCGCCCCGAGCTTCGGGTCGCTCACGGTGACCGGGTTGAGCGTCACGTTGCCGGTGTTGGTGACCTTGAAGCCGTAGGTGATCGTGTCACCGGCATCCGGGCCGTTGCCGTCGACGTCGGTGATCGCACCGGCCGTCTTGTCCAGCTCGATCGCCGGGCTGGCCGGGACCGGGGTCGTGGTCGAGTCCGGGTCGGTGACCGGGGAGCCGACGGGCGGCGTGCCGGTCGCGGTGGCGGTGTTGTCCACCCGGCCGGTGTTCACGTCGGCCTGGGTCAGCGGGTAGGACTTCGGCGTGCAGGTCACGGAGCCACCCGGTGCGAGCGCAGCGGACGGGCAGGTGATCGCCCCGAGCTTCGGGTCGCTCACGGTGACCGGGTTGAGTGTCACGTTGCCGGTGTTGGTGACCTTGAAGCCGTAGGTGATCGTGTCACCGACATCAGGGCCGTTGCTGTCGACGTCGGTGATCGCACCGGCCGTCTTGTCCAGCTCGATCGCCGGGTAGGCGGCGACCGGGGTGCTGGTCGAGTCCGGGTCGGTCACCGGCGGGCCCGTCGGGGGCGTGCCGGTCGCGGTCGCGGTGTTGTCCACCCGGCCGGCGTCCACGTCGGCCTGGGTCAGCGTGTACGACGCCGTCGTGCAGGTCACGCTCGCTCCCGGGGCGAGCGCCCCGCTCGGGCAGGTGACCGCGCCGACCAAGGTGTCGGTGACGGTCACCGGGTTCAGGGTCACGGTGCCGAGGTTCGTCACCTTGAAGCCGTAGGTGATCTTGTCGCCCTTGTCGGGACCGTTGGCGTCGAGGTCCGTGATCGTGCTCGCGGTCTTGTCCAGCTCGATGGCCGGCGTGCCCTGGAGCACGGTCGTGGTCGAGTCGGTGTCGGTGACCGGGCTGCCGGTCGGGGGCGTGCCCGTCACGGTGGCGGTGTTGTCGACCCGGCCGGCGTTCACGTCGGCCTGGACGAGCGTGTAGGTCTTCGGCGTGCAGGTGATGACGCCGCCCGGGAGCAGCGCGCCGGTCGGGCAGGTGATGGCGCCGCCGAGCTTCGGGTCGTTGACGGTGACCGGGTTCAGCGTCACGTTGCCGGTGTTCGTCACCTTGAAGCCGTAGGTGATCGTGTCGCCGGCGTCCGAGCCGTTGCCGTCGAGGTCGGTGATCGAGCCGGCGGTCTTGTCGATCTCGAGCGCCGCGACGGCCGGGACCAGCACGGTGATCGCGTCGGTGTCGGTGACGGGCGAGCCGGTCGGGGGCGTGCCCGTCGCGTTCGCGGTGTTGTCGACCTTGCCGGCGTTCACGTCGGCCTGGGTCAGCGTGTAGGACTTCGGCGTGCAGGACACGTTCGCACCGGGCGCCAGCGCTCCGGTCGGGCAGGTGACCGGGCCGACCTTCGCGTCCGCGACCGTGACGGGGTTCAGCGGCACGTTGCCGGTGTTGGTCACCTTGAACGTGTAGGTCACCGTGTCACCGGCGTCGGGGCCGTTGCCGTCCAGGTCGGTGATCGACCCGGCGGCCTTGTCGAGGTGGATCGCGGGGGCCGCCGGGACCAGCACGGTGGCCGAGTCGGGGTCGGTCACCTGCACGCCGTTGGCGGCGGTGCCGGTTGCGGTCGCGGTGTTGTCGACCTTGCCGGCGTTCACGTCGGCCTGGGTCAGCGGGTAGGACTTCGGCGTGCACGACACGGATGCGCCCACCGCCAGGGAGCCGGCCGGGCAGGTGACCGGGCCGACCTTCGGGTCCGCGACCGTGACCGGGCTCAGCGGCACGTTGCCGGTGTTGGTCACCGTGAACGTGTAGGTCACGGTGTCACCGGCGTCCGGGCCGTTGCCGTCGACGTCGTTGATCGCACCGGCGACCTTGTCGAGCTCGATGGCCGGGATCAGCGGCAGGTCGGTGAACGTGCAGACCACGGTGCTGGCCGAGCCGCTGGGCACGGTGAACGAGCCGGAGCTGCCCGTGCCGGACCCGATCGTCGAGCCGTCGGAGCCCTTCACGCACTTCCACGTGGTCGCGTAGTCGTTGAGGTCGGTGCCGCCGGAGGCGGTCTGGGTGATCGTGTAGGTGCCACCCGGCAGCACGACGACGGGGCCGGCCACCTCGTCGTCCTGGGTCTGCAGGCCGGTGTCGGCGCCGGCCGTCACACCGGTGTTGCCCGAGCTGACGCCACCGCCCGTGATCGCGGTGCCGAACTGGTCGGCGGCGTCGTGACGACCCTGGGGCAGGTCCACCCGCGCCGACGCGGTGCTCGGGGCCGAGCAGGACGCCATGTCGGAGAGGCTCAGCGAGACGGTCTTGGTGGAGAGCAGGGCACCGCTCGAGGGGTTGACGCGCAGCACCTTGCCGGTGCCGGTGCCGACGACCAGGACGCCGGAGCCGTCGAACGCCATCGAGGCGTACTGCCCGGAGTTGTCCGGCAGGCTCGCGAGCACGGTCGACGCGAACGCCGTCGAGCCGGCCGTCGTGGGGAGCGGGCCGTTGACCCGGGCGAGGGTGCCGGCCGCGGACGCGCTGGAGTTGGAGACGACGTACAGGTTGCCGACCGAGTCGAAGGCCATGTCGCCGTTGATCGAGAGGCCGGCGATCGTGCCGACCTGGCCGATCGCGGTGTTGGTGCTGGTGTTGAACGCGAACAGCTTCCAGGGGGAGCCGCCCGCCGCGTAGTAGTAGATGCCGGTGGCGGGGTTGATGGCGCCCGCGATCACGCTGCTGGCGCTGGAGTTCGACGGGGCGCTGTAGCTGTCCTCGTCGTTGGTCGTGGCGTCGAACCGCACGATGTCGTTCTCGGAGCGGTCGAACGCATAGATGTAGCGCCCGCCCGCGGAGGGCAGCGCGAGGGCGTTCACGGCGTCGTCGGACCCGGAGAGGATCTTCCCGTTCGACGAGGTCGCACCCGTGGTCGGGTTGACCTTGCTGATCGTGTGCTCGCTCTGGTCGACGCTGTACACGGTGTCCGAGGCACAGACGAAGCTCGGCGACGAGGACGAGGACGTCGCGCGGGCCGGCGTCGCCGGCACCAGGACGAGCGCGAACGCCGCCAGGGCCAGCGCCAGCACGGCGACGCCCGAACGGCGCGTCGCGAGTGAGAATTCCCTTGAAATTGCGCGCGGCAACGACATCGTTGGCCCCCCAGCCGTGTGCTCGTCTACGAGCGTTGGGTGTGGTTCACCCGGCCTGCCCTGCACGCGACGCGGCATGGCTGACCTTGTTTCGACGGTAGTGCCGCCGGGTACTGCTGCGAGAGGGACTTGGCCCGATCTTGAGGGAAATCGGTGGTTTCAGCGGCTCGCGAGAATTGCGCCGCAATTCCCCAATCCGGCGGCCCGTCGGCACCGAATGACTCCACGAACAGACGTTCCCGACAGCCGCCAACCCGCACGTGACAGGCAAGGATCATCATCGTGGACCAGATCCGACCTCTCGCCTCCGGCCCTGCCGAGGAGGAGCCCCTGGCGGGAGACCAGCTCGGTCAGCTGCTGAAGCTGTCCGGCCGCGGGGACGAGTCCGCGTTCGCCGAGCTGTACGACGCCACCGCCAAGCGGGTCTTCGGCCTGGCGCTCCGGGTGGTCCGCGACCCCGCGCAGGCCGAGGAGGTTTGCCAGGAGGCCTACCTCGAGATCTGGCGGACCGCCACGCGCTACGACGAGGACAGGGGCAGCGCCCTCTCGTGGATCTTCACGCTGGTCCACCGCAAGGCGGTCGACCGGGTCCGCTCCGCGGAGGCGTCCACCCGGCGCGACACGACGTACCACCACAAGAACCAGCCGGTCGAGCACGACACGACCGCGGAGACCGTGCAGGCCTCCTTCGAGGCCCGCCGGGTCCGCACCGCGCTGGATGCCCTGACCGCCGTCCAGCGCGAGGCCCTCGAGCTGGCGTACTTCGGCGGCTACACGCACACGGAGGTGGCGACCATGCTCGACCTGCCGGTCGGCACCGCCAAGACACGAATACGAGACGGACTGATCCGGCTCCGAGACGCGATGGGAGTAGGCGCATGACCACGAGCGACATCCACGCCCTGTCGGGCGCCTATGCCGTCGACGCACTCGACGACATCGAGCGCGCCCAGTTCACCCGGCACCTGGCGCAGTGCGCCGAGTGCCAGGCCGAGGTGGCGGGGCTCCGCGAGGCGGCGCACCTGCTGACCGAGACCACGGCCACCGAGCCGTCCGCCGGGCTCCGCGAGCGGCTGCTCGCCGAGATCAAGACCGTGCGGCCCCTGCCGCCGGAAGCGCCGACCCCGGTCGAGAGCCACCGTCCCGAGCGTCGCCGGCTGCGCGGCCTGGTGGCCGCCGCGGCCGCCGTCGCCGCCCTCGGGGCAGGCGGGGCCGTCTGGCACCCCTGGTCCGACGACTCGTCGCAGGGCCAGCTGCCCAGCGCCACCGAGCAGGTGCTCGACGCCCCCGACGCGGAGCGGGTCACCCAGAGGCTCGACGGCGGGGTGGAGGCCACCCTGGTGCGGTCGAAGTCGATGAACCAGGCCGTCCTGCTCACCACGAACATGCCGGCCGCCCCGTCCGGCAAGGTCTACGAGCTCTGGCTCGAAGACGCCGACAAGGGCATGGTGCCCGCCGGCCTGATGCCCGACGGTGCCAGCACCGTGCTGCTCTCGGGTGACGCTGCCGAGGCCATCGGTGCGGGGATCACCGTCGAGCCCCAGGGCGGCTCCGACACACCGACCTCCGACCCGGTGATGCTCTTCACCTTCGAGAACGCCTGAGATGACAGTCACCACGACCTCTCGGGTCGCGGTCATCGGATCCGGCGTCGCCGGTCTCACCGCGGCCTACGTCGCCTCGCGCTCGGCGGCCGTCACCCTCTACGAGGCCGACGACCGCCTGGGCGGGCACGCCGACACGCAACTCGTCGACGAGGCCACCCCCGACGGCGCCACCCGCACCCACGCGATCGACACCGGCTTCATCGTCCACAACCAGCGCACCTACCCGGTGCTGCTGCGGCTGTTCGCCGAGCTCGGGGTCGAGACCCAGCAGTCCGAGATGTCGATGTCGATCCGCGACGACGGCACCGGCCTGGAGTGGGCCGGCGCCCTCGGCCGGCGCGGCCTGTTCCCGACCCGCGACAACCTGACCCGGCCGGCGTACCTCCGGATGCTCGCCGAGATCCCGCGCTTCCACCGGCGGGCCCGCCGGGTGCTCGCGGAGCCCGCCGACGCGGCGGACACCACGCTGCGCGACTTCCTCGCCGCCGGCCGCTTCTCGGCGTACTTCACCCGGAACTTCATGGAGCCCGTCGTCGCCGCCGTCTGGTCGTGCGACCCCGAGGTCGCGCTGGACTACCCGGCGCGCTACCTCTTCACGTTCCTCCAGCACCACGGCATGCTCGGCATCTTCGGCTCGCCCGCCTGGCGCACCGTCGCCGGTGGCTCCCACGAGTACGTCGGCCGGGTGGCCGCCGCGCTGGGCGAGGTCCGCACCGGCTGCAAGGTCACCTCGGTGCTCGAGACCCCGCACGGCGTCGAGGTCACGGACGGCAACGGCGCGGTCACGACGTACGACGCCGTGGTCATCGCCACGCACCCCGGCCAGGCCGTCGCCATGCTCGCCGACCCCACGGCCGAGCAGCGCCAGGTCCTCGGCGCGCTGCCGTACTCGCCGAACACGGCGCTGCTGCACACCGACAGCTCCGTGCTGCCCACGGCCCACGGCGCCCGCGCCTCGTGGAACTTCCTGCGACCGACGGAGGCGACCGGCGGGGTCACCGTGACCTACGACCTGACCCGGCTCCAGCGGCTCGACACCGAGACCCACTACCTGGTCACCCTCGGCGGCGAGCACCTCGTCGACCCCGCCACGGTCATCGCCCGGATGGAGTACGAGCACCCCCTCTACACCCCCGCCTCGGTCGCCGCCCAGCGCCGGCTCCCCGGCATCAACACCGGCCGGGTCGCCTTCGCCGGCGCCTACCACGGCTGGGGCTTCCACGAGGACGGCGCCCGCTCCGGCCTCGCCGCGGTCGAGCACCTCGGCTTCTCGTGGCCGGAACCGGCCGCTCCGGCTGTCTACCGGACGACGATCCGACACACGCGGCGCAAGCCGTTCGCGCGGACCTTCGAGAACACCTCGCGCACCTGGCTGGTCGACCTCGACGACCTCCCCGACCACGGCCCCCTCGGCACCTTCGAGGCGCGCGACCACCTCGGCGACCCCGACCGCCCGATCCGGGCGAACGTCGAGGCGTTCCTGGCCCGCCAGGGCGTCCAGCTCCGGGGCGGCCGGATCCTGATGGCCGCCAACGCCCGCGCGCTCGGCTACTGCTTCAACCCGATCTCGGTCTTCTGGTGCCTCGACGGCGACGGCCACCAGGTGGCCACCGTCGTCGAGGTCCACAACACCTACGGCGACCGGCACGCCTACCTCGTGCACCCCGACGAGCGGGGCCGGGCGACGACGCCCAAGGCGATGTACGTCTCGCCCTTCCACGGCACCGACGGCACCTACGACCTCGCGGTGCCGCTGCCGGGCGACCGGCTGCACATCGCGGTCGCGCTGCGCACCGATGCAGGCACCGATGCAGGGGCCGTCTTCAGCGCCTCGCTGACCGGCACCCGCACCACCGAAGGACCCTGGCGCGCCGCGCCCGCCGCGATCCGTGGCGCCCTGCTCATCCGCACCCACGGCATCTGGCTGTGGGCGCGCCGACTTCCCATCCGGCCCCGGCCGCGACACCACCAGGAAGGTGTGTCATGACCATCGCCCCCTCCCGCCCGGCCACCCCGACGTGGCCCGGCCTCGACAGCACCCCCACCGGGCCCCGCGTGGCCTTCTCGGCCGCGGTCGCCCGACGGCTCTTCCACGCCGCCGTGTCCCGGCTCGACGTCAGCGTGGTGGTCGTCACCGACGACAACGGCTCCACGCAGACCTTCGGCCGCGGCGGCCCGGTGATGACCATCCACCGCCCCGCGGAGTTCTACGCCCGGATCGGCCGACACCAGCTGATCGGCTTCGGCGAGGCCTACCTCACCGGCGCCTGGGAGGCCGAGGACCTCTCGGGCTTCCTCACCGTGCTCGCGGGCGACCTGCCGGACCTGGTCCCGCAGGGCCTGCAGAAGCTCCGCGCGGCCGTCGTACGGCGCCCCCCGCGGGCGCAGCGCGGCACCGAGAAGAACACCCGCACCAACATCGCGCACCACTACGACCTCTCCAACGAGCTCTTCGAGCTCTTCCTCGACCCGACCCTGAGCTACTCCTCGGCGCTGTTCCCGACCGAGATCGTGGACCGGGGCGACCACCTCGAGGCGCCCGCGCCGTACG
>JAOPYB010000005.1 GCA_025964835.1 Nocardioides sp.
TGCGGACCTCCCACGTGCTGCGCACGTCGAAGTCGCCGCTCAGGACGAGCGTCGGGCCGTCGGTCATGATGTCCATCGTCTGCCCCATGTCCCTGGGGCCCAGAGAAACCCCGGTAGGTCGGTGTCGATGACGTCTCTGTACCCACTATGACGCGCGTCACCCCCGTTAGGTTGCCTTTACGCTCCGCGGCGTCCGGTGGGTCGGTGCGCCGGGCCGCTCGCGGGCCACGACGGCAGGTGGAGCAGGTACCACCGCTGCGCGGTGTCGTGGTCGAGGTGGTGCGGGTGGAAGAGCCAGGCCACCGCCAGTGCCAGGCCCGGCAGGGACAGGAGGACGGGGAGCCGGGCTCGCTAACGGGACATGGCACTAGTCTCGCGGGCATGGTCAACCTCACCCGGATCTACACCCGCACCGGCGACGCCGGCGAGACCCGTCTGGGCGACATGAGCGTCACGACGAAGGTCGACCCCCGGCTGCGGGCCTACGCCGACGTCGACGAGGCCAACGCCCAGATCGGCGTCGCCCTGGCCCTCGGTGCGCTCGAGGACGACGTGGCCGCGGTCCTGATGCACGTCCAGAACGACCTCTTCGACGTCGGGGCCGACTTCTGCACGCCGGTCGTCAAGGACCCCGAGTTCCCGCCGTTGCGCATCGAGCAGGCGTACGTCGACCGCCTCGAGCAGTGGTGCGACCACTACAACGAGGAACTGCCCAACCTGCGCTCCTTCATCCTCAACGGGGGCACACCGGGCGGCGCGCTGCTCCATGTCGCGCGCACCGTCGTACGACGTGCGGAGCGGTCTGCCTGGGCGGCCCACGTGGAGCACGCGGACACCATGAACATCCTCGCGATCACCTACCTCAACCGACTCTCGGACCTGCTGTTCATCCTCGCGAGGTACGCGAACCGCGAGCAGGGCGACGTGCTGTGGGTCCCGGGCGGGGAGCGCTGAGGATCAGCCCGCCGGCCGCGGCGGGCGCGCGGCCAGCACGGACATCGCGGCGGGGACCATCAGGGCCGCCACGACCAGCAGCGAGTCGAGGGTGCCCACGTGGTCGCCGAGCTGGCCGAGCAGGGGCGGGCCGGCCAGGAACGCGGCGTAGCCGATCGTCGACACGACGCTGACCCGGGCGGCGGCGCGCCCCGGGTCGTCGGCGCCCGCGCTCATGCCGACGGGGAAGCCGAGCGCGGCGCCGAGTCCCCACAGCACGATGCCCAGCCCGACCACCACGCTCGCGCCGCCCAGCACGACCAGCAGGACGCCACCGGCGGCGAGGGCCGACGTCCCCCAGAGGACCGGCGCCCGTCCGAACCGGTCGAGGAACACGGGACCGACGAACCGAGCGGTGGTCATCGCGGTGACGAACAGGGCGAACCCGGCGACCCCGACCCAGTGCCGGGCGTCGTAGCCGTCGATCAGCGCGAGCGCCAGCCAGTCATTGGCCGAGCCCTCGACGAGCGCGAACGACAGCACCATGACACCGATCGCCAGCGTGCGCGGCTCGAGCCAGGCGGACCGGCGCAGGGCCGCGACCTCCGGCTCCGTGGTCGGTGGCAGGAAGGTCCGCGACACCGCGCTGACCACAAGGAGCGACACCATGGCGGCGGTGCCCACGTGTGCGAGGAGGGGCGCGTGCAGGGCCGCCATCGGGATGCCGACGGCCGCGCCGGCGATGCTGCCCAGGCTCCAGGCGGCGTGGAAGCGCGGCATCACGGTGCGCTCGAGCCGGCGCTCCACCTCGGCGCCCTCGACGTTCATCGCGACGTCCCACAGGCCGATCCCGATGCCGTCGAGGAAGAAGCCGACGGCACAGACGGGCACCGAGCCGAGCAGGCCCGCGCCCACGCTGGTCAGCAGCAGGCCGGCGGCCACGAAGCAGGCACCGAGGCGCACCACACCCCCGGCGCTACCCCGCTCGATCAGTCGGCCGCTCGAGGGCAGCGCGAGCACGGAGCCCGCGGCGATCGCGAGCAGCAGCAGGCCGAGCGAGCCGTTGTCGAGGTCCAGCCGCTCGCGGATGTCCGGGATGCGGGAGAAGAGCGTGGCGAAGCAGAAGCCGTTCAGCCCGAAGGTCAGGGCGACCGCGTTGCGGGCGGGAATCACGGACGGCACGGCACCAGTCCACCGCATCCGCGGCGGCCCTCCAAGTCGGCCCCGAGCGCATGGCAGCGGCCCGGGCGACAGTCGTCCCATCGAGCACGAACCGACGAGGGGACCACGATGACCGCAACACCCGAGCGGGCCCGGCGGGCCTGGCGGCGTTCGCGCACGTCGTACCTCGCACATTGCTCACCGAGCTGGCGGCCTGGCGGGCCCTCCTGCGCGGCCGAGCCGTCGTGATCATCGACGGCGCCGTGCTCGGCTCGGACGAGCCGGCCGGGAGCTGCTCGGCGGGCTGGGTGTCCTGCGCCCGGAGCTCGACACCTCGGGCGGGTCCCCGCGAGGTCGCTCGTGCGGCTGCACGTGGAACCCGCGGGCGGTGCCCAGTTCGCGTCCGACAGCGCGATGCTGGGCTCGCTCCCGGACGGAGCCATCGATGCCTTCCTCGAGCAGGTCGGCCCCGACGCGGAGACCTCGCTGCTGATGGCCGAGCTGCGCCAGCTCGGCGGTGCGCTCGCCAGGCCACACGAGGGTGGTGGCGTCCTGTCGCACCTCGACGCGGAGTTCGTGTCGTTCGCCGGCGCCATCGCGACCACCCCCGAGATCGGAGCCCAGGGCCACGCGGACGCCGTCCGGCTGACCGGTGCGCTGGCGCCGTACGCCAACGGCCGACAGTAGCTCAACTTCGCCGAGAACCCGGTCGACACCCGGACGGCGTACGACGAGGACGCGTGGACGCAGCTCAAGGGGATCCGCAGCGCGGTCGACCCGCACGGGATCTTCGCTGCCAACCACCCTGTCCCGCGGCCGTTCGAGGACGGCCTCGCCACCGACTGACGAGCACGCTGACCCGCCCGAAAGTTTCGGGCGGGTCAGCCTTCAGAGGTGCTGGGAACCCGGGGGCCCGGCCTCCAGCCAGGACTGGAAGCCCATCAGGGAGGACGGGCCCATCGCGAGCTCGACCTCGCCCTGTCGTGACCAGCAGCGGATCACGACGTGGTCGGGGTAGAGCGACATCTGCTCCACGCCCTCAGGCTGCCGACGACCGTCATAGGTCAGTGTCGAGCGCGGCCACGAGCGCTTGGGGCGGGGCGAGAGCGAGAAGATCCGGAACCACTCGAGGGTCTCTCCGGAGTAGCGGCCGAGACCGAGAAGCCAACCGCGTCCGGCCCTTCCGGGCCGGACGCGGTAGCTGAGCTCGAAGGTGCCGCCGTTGCGGGACAGCACGCGTCGACGGACGATCAGGGCGATGCCGTAGAGCAGCACGAGCACGAGCAGGCCACCGGCCGTGTCGAGCACCCACTGCCAGGCCGACATCGATCCCCTCCATCATCGCCTCGCCGGAGCGCACCAGAAGGTGTCACCCTAGCGGCCACGAGGAGTGGACCGACGCTGGGGTCAGGAAGCCTTCTCGGCGGCGCGGATCCGGGCCTCGGCCCGG
>JAOPYB010000128.1 GCA_025964835.1 Nocardioides sp.
CCTTGCCCGGCTGTCCTATCTGGCCTGCAGCGGGTCAAACCCCGTGCCACGAGGGAGGCAGTTCGACCAGTTTCCGCACGGCCGCACGGGGTTCGTCATCTATTACCAGATTCCCATGCTCGTCGCGGCCATCGATCCCGCCGAGGAGAGCAAGCTGGTGGGGCTGGACGGTGCGGTGGTCCGCGGCCGCTATCTCGAGGAGTCGGACCGGACGCAGGTGGTTCGACCCGACGGTCGCCATGGACCGGCACTGCGACAGGTCCCTGTCTTGATGGCCAAGAGGCCGCTCACCGACGATCGGCTGGAGGTACGGCTCGACAAACTTGCCCTCGGACCCGCCGCTCGAGTGCCTGGACACCTGGCATCTGCCCATGCCGAGGATTGGCTGGCGAGTCGGCGGCGTACCAGCCTCGACACCGTGGAACTGGATGACAGGCGGGTCTACCGACTGCTTCTGCGCCTGTATCGGCGCGAGATCCCCAACAGCAAGGTCGACTACTGGAGCCCGGGCCCGGCTCGGGTTCACTCCGGTGGGCAAGCCTCGACGATTGATGTGAAGGCGAGACCACCTCTGCCTGCCGAGACGTTCAGGAGCTTCTACTTCGGTGGCTATCTGGCGCCCCAGGTGTCAGCAGACCGCAGCTTTCGCGGTCTGTTGCCGCACGAGTCGAGCACGGTGCTGAACGGAGGCGTGCCCGTCTTTCCCGTCCTGCACCAGGTCGGCGTGTTCGACGCGAAACTTCTCGAAGGGTTCAGCGCGCTGTCGGAGGTCCCGCTCACCAACTACTACCCGCCTGACGCCGCGCCGGGGGACGACCGGTCGTCTGAGCTACTCCGGGGTCGCGCGCTGCTGCCGAATGCAAACCTTGCCGGGTACCTGCAGCAGCCGCCCATGGTCCTGACGACCCTCCGGTCACTGCCCACTTTCCTGGACCCACGGGCATTCCCAGATGTTGATCCGGACATTGCTGCGGCTCCGGTGAGTGTGGTCCGGGTTCGGGTCGCCGGAGTCAGTGGTGCAGACGAGCTGAGCCGCGAACGGGTCCGCGTGGTTGCCGAGAGGATCGCGCGTGAAACCGGCCTCCAGGTCGACATCACCATTGGTTCCTCGCCCACGCCGCTCCGTGTCTCCCTCCCCGAGGGCAGCTACGGACGGCCCCGCCTGACCCTCGAGGAGGGCTGGGTGCAGAAGGGCGTCGGGGTGCGCCTCCTGGCGGCGGTCGACGGCAAGAGCCTCATTCTGTTCGGGTTGGTCCTGGCCGTGTGCGTGCTCTTCCTGGCCAACGCCACCACCGCCGCAGTGCGGTCGCGACGCTCCGAGCTGGGGGTTCTGTCCTGTCTCGGATGGGCGCCGGTCTCGATATTCACGCTGATCGAGGTGGAGCTCGTGGTCACCGGCGCGGTCGCGGGAGCTGCAGGCACGATCACGGCCACCGGCCTCGTGCCGCTCGCTGGCCTGCACACCGCGTGGTGGCAGGTCCTGGTCATCACCCCGACGGCAACCCTGATCGCCGCACTGGCCGGCGTATGGCCGGCTTGGCGCGCCAGCAAAAGTTCGCCCATCAGCGCGACTGCGCCCCCGGTCACGAAGCCGCGCCGAGCACGCCGCGTCCACACCATCATCGGCCTGGCGACCGCGGGTGTGATTCGGATGCCAGGCCGCACCGTGATGGGCGCATCCGGGCTCATGATCGGCGTCGCCGCGATGTCCGCGCTGTTGAGTGTCCAGCTCGCCTTTCGAGGGAGTGTCGTTGGCACGGCGCTCGGCGACGCCGTAGCGGTGCAGGTTCGGGGAGTCGACTACTTGGCAGCGGTCCTCGTCGTCGGGCTCGGCGCGTTCGCTGTGGCAGACATCGCCTACTTGAACATCGCGGAGAGAACTTCAGAGATCGGCACGCTGCGGGCCCTCGGATGGTCAGACCGTCACGTCAGGACGTTGTTCGCGGCCGAAGCGCTGCTGACGGCAGGGCTGGGCGCGGTCGTGGGTGCACTGCTCGCCGTGGCAGCGACGACCCTGTTCCTGGGGGTGCCGGTCACGCAGTCGCTGTCACTCGCCGCCCTGGTCGCTGGTGCAGGCGTCCTTGCCGCCCTGTTCGCTGTGGCGATTCCGGTGCTGAGACTGGATCGGATCGAGCCGGCGAGCGCGGTCGTCACGGGTGAGTGACGTTGAGTCGGGTCCAGTCGGGCGATCGGCTTGGACCATGCAGGGTAGGTCACCACGTCGTCCGACCACCCACCAGCGGGACAGGGGTAGAGACCGTGGTCGCTGAGCCGCCGATCGTGCAGCGGGATGGTGGCTCGAGTCGACGGCCACACCATCAGGGTCTGGTGGGTAGCCGACCCGAGGGCCGAAGAACGGCCGGGACGTCATACGAAGTGGTCGTCATGGCCACCACTTCGTATGACGTCCGCGGGCAAATCTTTGCCTTCTCCACAGATTGGCGGCGACCCCTGCCGGGTAGGCCCCGAGTAGCACTACCTTCGACACCAGGAACCTCACTCGGGAGGCCTACATGGTGGTCAGCCATGCCGACGCACACGGCGAGCTGGTCGAGCTGCTGGACCAGCACGTGCGCGAGCTGGTGCGGCGCGAGGGCGTCGACCCCCAGCGCGACGCCGGCCTGGTGCGCCGCATCGCCGAGGGCGTGGTGCGCGACCACGACGAGCGCAGCCTGACCGGTGTCGTCGCGCCCGTGCCCGACATCGACTCGGTCGTCGGCGAGCTGGTCGCCCGGGTGTCCGGGTTCGGCCCCCTGCAGCCGTTCCTCGACGACCCGGCGGTCGAGGAGATCTGGATCAACGACCCGAGTCGCGTCTTCATCGCCCGCCACGGTCGGCACGAGCTGACCAACCTGATGCTCAGCAGCGCCCAGGTGCAGGAGCTCGTCGAGAGGATGCTCAAGTCGAGCGGGCGGCGCATCGACATCAGCCAGCCGTTCGTCGACGCGATGCTCCCCGAGGGGCACCGCCTCCACGTGGTCCTCGAGGGCATCAGCCGCGGGTTCTCCGCCGTCAACATCCGCAAGTTCGTGCTCCGCGCGGCCCGCCTGCACGACCTGGTCGAGCTCGGCAGCCTGACCCCGCGTGCCGCGCTCTTCCTGGAGGCCTCGATCCGGGCCGGCCTCAACATCCTCGTGGCCGGCGGCACCCAGGCCGGCAAGACGACGATGCTGAACTGCCTCGCCGCCGCGATCCCCGGCGGCGAGCGCGTCGTCTCCGCCGAGGAGGTCTTTGAGCTGCGGTTCCCCCACCCCGACTGGGTGCCCCTCCAGACCCGCCAGTCCGGGCTCGAGGGCACCGGCGAGATCAAGCTGGGTCACCTGGTCAAGGAGAGCCTGCGCATGCGGCCCAGCCGGATCATCGTCGGTGAGGTCCGCGCCGAGGAGTGTCTCGACCTGTTGCTCGCCCTCAACGCCGGCCTCCCCGGCATGTGCACGATCCACGCCAACAGCGCCCGCGAGGCGCTCGTGAAGATGTGCACGCTGCCGCTGCTAGCCGGCGAGAACATCTCGGCCCGCTTCGTCGTACCCACCGTCGCGGCGTCGGTCGACCTCGTGGTGCACCTCGGCATCGACCAGCACGGCGTACGTCGCGTGAACGAGATCGTCGGCGTGCCCGGCCGGGTCGAGAACGACATCATCGAGACCGAGCCGATCTTCGAGCGCGGCGGCGGCGACCTGCGTCGGGTCAACGGGATGCCGCCGCGTCCCGAGCTCTACGAGCGGGTCGGCATCGACGTCCACCGGATCCTGAACGAGGCCACCTGATGGGCGCGCTGGTCGGGCTCGGCGTCGGGATCGGTCTGCTGCTGGTCTGGTCGGCGTTCATGCTGCCCCGCGCGCCTCGGCGTACGACGCGCACCGACGGCCGGCTCACCCACCTGCTCGCCCGGGCCGGTCTGGGGCAGGTGGCGGCCACCGGCTTCGTGGTCCTGTGCCTGACGCTCGGCCTGGTGACGGCGCTGGCCGTCCAGGTTGTCTCCGGCACGCCGCCCGTGGCGGTGGCCTTCGGCCTGATGGGCGGCTATCTCCCGGTCGCGGTCGTCGCGGGCCGGGCCCGGCGCCGGCAGCGCGACCTCGCCGAGGTCTGGCCCGAGGCGGTCGACAACCTCGCCTCCGCGGTCCGGGCCGGCATGTCGCTGCCCGAGGCACTGGCCGCTCTCGGCACCCGCGGGCCCGAGCCGCTGCGCGAGGCGTTCGACGAGTTCGCGCTCGACTACCAGGTGACCGGCCGCTTCGGCGCGTGCCTCGACCGGCTCAAGGTGCGGCTGGCCGACCCGGTCGGCGACCGCGTCGTCGAGGGGCTGCGGGTCGCCCGTGAGGTCGGCGGTGGTGAGCTGGGCCGGCTGTTGCGCAACCTCTCCGGCTACCTGCGAGACGAGGCCCGGACCCGCTCCGAGATGGAGTCGCGGCAGGCGTGGACCGTCAACGGCGCCCGACTCGCGGTTGCGGCACCGTGGCTGGTGCTGCTCTTCATGTCGTTCCAGTCCGAGGTGATCCACCGCTATGCCTCACCGGGCGGCGTCGTCGTGCTGGCCATGGGTGCGGTCGCGTGCGTCGTCTCCTACCGGCTGATGATGCGCATCGGCAGGCTGCCGATCGAGCGCCGGATCCTGTCATGACGCTCGCCTGGTGGGGCGCGGCCCTGGGGGCGGTCCTGGCGGCCGGGCTGCTGCTCGTCCTATCCCGCCTGCGCGTGATCGGCCGACCCCAGCTCGCCGTCCGGGTCCTGCCCTACGTCCGCGACCTGCCCCAGGTCGGGCGCACCCCCGGGCTGAGGGTGGCCTCGTCCTCGCCCACCTCGGCAGCGGCAGGTGTCTTCGGGCCGGTGCTGCGGTCCGCGGCCGACACCGTCGAGCGAGTCCTCGGCGGTGCCGCCTCCGTCCGGCGCCGGCTCGAACGGGCCGACCTCGACAAGACCGTCCACGAGCTCCGCGTCGAGCAGGTGCTCTGGGGGTTGGGAGCGTTCGCCCTCGCCGCGGCGTACGGCGTCCTCAAGGCACTCACCGACCCCGGCGGCTCCCTCACCTCGCTCGGGCTGTGCCTGGTCGCCTTCGTGGTGGGCGTCCTCGCCCGCGACAACCACCTGTCGGGCCAGGCCAGGCAGCGGGAGCGGCAGATCCTGGCCGAGTTCCCGACGATCGCCGAGCTGCTGGCCCTCGCGGTGGCCGCGGGGGAGAGCCCGGTCGGGGCGCTGGACCGGGTCGTACGACGCTCGGGCGGCGCGCTCTCCTCCGACCTGGCGCGGGTGCTCGCAGCGGTCCGCACCGGGGAGCCGGTGGGCGTCGCGTTCGACCGGATGGCGGCCAGCACCGGGCTCCCGCTGGTCGCGCGCTTCGCGCAGGGCATCGCGGTGGCGGTCGAGCGGGGCACGCCGCTCGCAGACGTGCTCCACGCGCAGGCCGCCGACGTGCGCGAGGCCGGCCGCCGCGAGCTGATCGAGGTCGCCGCCCGCAAGGAGGTCCTGATGATGGTGCCGGTGGTCTTCCTGGTGCTGCCGATCACCGTGCTGTTCGCGTTCTGGCCCGGCGTCGTGGGCCTCCACCTGACCACTCCCTGACCCTTGGAGAAAGAGACACGACCATGGAACACATCGAGCTCGCGATGACGCGGTTCTACCTCGCAATCGCCCTGCCGCGGCGCCGCGACGAGCGCGGTGACGTGCCGGGGTGGGTGCTGATCACGGTGATGACCGCCGGCCTGGTGATGGCGATCTGGGGCGTGGCGAAGAGCCAGCTCAACGAGATGCTGCGCGACGCCCTCAACTCTGTGCACGACTGACGCGATGACCACCCGGGGGCGTTCCTCGCGCGGGTCCGCGGTGGTGGACTTCGTGCTGGTGCTCGCCGTCCTGGTCCCGCTGTTCCTCGGGATCCTCCAGGTGGCGCTGGTGCTCCTGGTCCGCAACACCCTCGCAGCCGCCGCGTCGGAGGGTGCCCGTTACGCCGCCACCGCCGACCGCGATCCCGACGACGGGGCGGCCCGGACCCGCAGCCAGATCGACGGAGCCATCTCCGGTCGCTTCGCCCAGTCGATCGACGTACGTCAGGTGCTCGTCGACGGAGCGCCCGGCATCGAGATCACCGTGCACGCCCGGGTCCCCGCCCTGGGCATCGGCGGGCCGGCCGTCGAGCTGGACGTCTCCGGCCATGCGGTCGAGGAGGAGCCGTGATGCGGCCGCGGCTCCGCGACGAGAGGGGGAGTGCCCTGGTCGAGCTGACCTGGCTGGGCATCCTGCTCTTGGTCCCGATGCTCTGGATCGTGATGTCGGTCTTCCAGGTGCAGCGGGGGGCGTTCGCCGTCAGTGCCGCGGCCCGCGCGGCCGGCCGCGCCTACGCCCTCGCGCCGACCGATGCCGAGGGGCGTCAGCGTGCGGTCGCCGCGGCCCGGCAGGCGATGGCCGACCAGGGCGTCGACAACGCGCCCCTCGACGTCGACGTCACCTGCACGCCGTACCCCCACGACTGCCATGCCGGCACCTCGGTGATCACCGTCGTGATCCGCTCCCGGGTCGACCTGCCGCTGATGCCGAGCGCCCTCGGCGGGGACGCGCCGAGCTTTGCGCTCGACGCGAGCCACACCGTCCCGATCGGGCAGTTCCAGGAGAGCCATGCCCAGCCGTGACGGCCGTCGGGGCGACCGGCGCGGCCAAGCCGGGCAGGCCACGGTGCTGATCGTCGGCTTCGCGGTCGTGCTCGCGATGGCGGTGGCGCTGGTCGTGGACTCCTCCGCTGCGTACCTCCAGCGCCAGGGCCTCGACACCATCGCCGACGGCGCCGCCCTCCGCGGGGCCGACCTGGGCGCGACGGGGGAGGAGACCTACACGCACGGCGTGCCCGGCGACCGGCTCGGGCTCACGGCCGCCGCCGCGCGGGCCTCGGTGCACGCCTACCTGGTGGACGTCGGCGCCTATCGCAGGTACCCAGGCCTCACCTACACCGTGGACGTCGACGCGGCCGCCTCCAGCGTCACCGTCCGGATCCACGCGCCCCTCGACCTGCCGCTCACCGTCCCGGGCTCGCCGGAGCGCGCCAGCATCGGAGCCGTCGGTGCCGCGGTCGTGGCGACCGACGACTGAGCCGACCGGGGACGGGGGGACGCTGCCTACGCCGCGCCACCGGGATGTGTGCCCGGGGTCGTTGACCTGCCACGGCGTCCGGTCACGTCAAGACATCTGGCTGCCAGCCGGCGTCCTGGCCGGCCAGATCGAGCCGGCAGTCCGGCCATCATGTGCAACAGGGCGCCCCTGGGGGCCCCAAGTTGGCACATTGCACATCGCCGTCGGGTCCGCCGGCGCCCAAGATGGGGGGCAACCACTCTTTGGAGGTGCGCCCATGAAGCTCACAGTCGTCAGCCCGTTGCTCGGCGAGGAATTCGCCGCCGGCGTCCGGAAGGAGGTCGCCCAGTGGGCTGGCCCCGACACTGTGATCGACGTCGTGAAGGTCGAACGGGGCGTGGCGTCCATCGAGTCGGAGTACGACGAGGCCCTCGCCGGACCCGGGATCCTGGAGCAGGTGGCGCTGGCCGCCGAGGGGGGTGCCGACGGCATCTTCGTCACCTGCTTCGGTGATCCCGGCGTGCACGCGGCCCGCGAGATCGTGGACATCCCGGTCGTCGGCGGCTTCGAGCCCGCCATGCTCAACGCCCTGTCCCTCGGCGAGTCCATCGGCGTCATCACCGTCCTGGACAACGTGGTCCCCATGATCCGGGGGCTGGTGCGTCGCTACGGCCTGGGCGAGCGGTGCAGCTCGGTGCGCGTGGTCGACCTTCCCGTGCTGGCCCTGGATGCCGACGAGCTCCTGCTCGAACGTCTCTACACCGAGGCCCGCTCCGTGGTGGACAGCCACGAGGCGGACGTGATCGTCCTCGGCTGCACCGGCATGATCGGTGTCGCCGCCGCGGTGCAGAAGCGTCTCGAGGCCGACGGCGTGTTCGTGCCCGTCGTCGACCCGACCGGCGCCGCCATCCTCTGGCTGGAGTCGCAGATCCGGTTGGGGGTCCGTCCCAGCCGCGCCACCTACATGCCCCCACCGCCCAAGGAACGCCGCATGTGAGGTCCGCCCTCAGCGGCTCCCGGCGTTCGACTCGACATCTTCAGCTCGGAAAGGCAGTTCCATGCGCATCGGGATCGATGTGGGAGGCACGAACACCGATGCC
>JAOPYB010000054.1 GCA_025964835.1 Nocardioides sp.
CAGCGACGACAAGATCGTCCCCGAGGGGATCGAGGGCCAGGTCGCCTTCCGCGGCCCGCTCTCCGCGGTCGCCCACCAGCTGATCGGGGGCCTCAACCAGTCGATGTTCTACATCGGCGCGCGCACCATCCCCGAGCTCCAGGCGAAGGGCCGCTTCGTGCGGATCACCTCCGCCTCGCTCAAGGAGAGCCACCCGCACGACGTCCAGATGACCGTCGAGGCCCCGAACTACACCGGGCGCTGACCCTCGGGCCGGAAACCCATCGCCGCGCTGGCCCGGCGCGCCGCCTCCACGACGGCGGGGGCGAGCTCGGCCTCGCGCGCCGGGCCTACCCGCTGCAGCGGGAAGCCGAGGCCGACGACCGCCGCCAGCTCGCCGCGGTGGTCGAGGACCGGTGCCGCGATCGAGCCCACGTCCTCGTGCCGCTCCCCGAACGCGGCGAAGTAGCCCTGCTCGCGGGCGACCACGCACTGGCGGTCGATGCTCGTCAGTGACGTCGGAGTCGAGCCGGTGAAGCGGGCGAGCCGGGCGCCGACGAGCTCCGCCCGGGCGGAGGCGTCGAAGGCGAGGAAGATCTTGCCGGGCGCGCCGGCGTGGATGGGCATCACCTGCCCGACCAGGAACGGGCGCATCACGACGTGCCGGGTCTGGGCGACCGCGATCACGGTGCGGAAGATGCTGTCCCGGGCGTACAGGCAGGCGCTCTCGCCCGTCTGGTCGCGCAGGTCGTTGAGGATGGGCTGGACCAGGCGCACGACGTCCAGGCCGAGGGTGCCGGGGGTTGCCCACCGCACGAGCGCGATCCCGATGCGGTAGCGGTCGCCGTCGCGGTCGAGGAAGCCCTCCAGGGTCAGGTCCGTGACCAGTCGCTGACAGGTGCTCGCGGGCAGACCGGTGTGGCGGATCAGCTCGTGCAGCGTGGGTTCGGGGTGCTCCACCGTGAAGCAGTTGAGGATCCTCGTGACCTTGCTGAGGACCAGCGTCGAACCTTTGCGGTCACTGGGGGTGGGGGGCACGCAGCCCATCGTAGGCGTCGTGGTCAGCCTTGACACCCCGCGCCAGAGTCCACATAGTGGGTAGTCAACTCACGATACGGGTACGAGGAGACGGATGAGCAACCGAGACGACGCGGTCCCGACCGAGCTGGTGACGGCGGAGCAGGCTGCCGAGCCGCGCCGGCGGGACGTGACGCGGGTGGGCCTGATCGTGCCGAGCTCGAACACGACCATGGAGACCGAGCTGCCCGAGCTGTTCGCGCGCCAGACGGCGGCCACCGGTCGTCGGTACACGTTCCACTCGGCGCGGGCCAGCCTGAGGAACGTGACCCGCGAGGAGCTCCTCGCCATGGTCGACCAGGCGGCCGACTGCGCCGTGGCCGTCTCGGACGCCGACGTCGACGTGATCGCCTACGCCTGCCTGGTGGCCGTGATGGCCCAGGGGCCCGGGGCGCATACCGCCTCCGAGGAGACGATCGCCCGCGCGGCCGCCGACAACGGCCACCCCGCTGCGGTGACCAGCAGCGCCGGTGCCCTGGTCCGCGTGCTGCATGGTCTCGGTGCCCAGCGGGTGGCCATGGTGGCGCCGTACCTGAAGCCCCTCACCGCCATGGTCAGCGACTACATCGAGGGCTCCGGCGTCTCGGTGCTGGACGCGGCCAGCCTGGAGGTCGCCGACAACCTCGCGGTGGGCTGCCTGGACCCGGCACAGCTGCCCGGGATCGCGCGCGGTCTGCAGCGCGAGGGCGCCGACGCCATCGTGCTGTCCGCCTGCGTCCAGATGCCCTCGCTGCCCGCTGTGCAGGCCGTGGAGGACGAGCTCGGGATCCCCGTGATCACCGCTGCCACGGCGACGACGTACGAGATCCTGCGGCACCTGGGCCACGAGCCCGCGATCCCGGGTGCCGGCGGGCTGCTGAGCGGAGCGTTCGCCGTGGCGGCCACCCGATGACCGCTTCCATCGTTGCCTTCGCGATCCTCGTCGCGGCCTTCGCGATCGGGTCGCTGACCAGGATCAGTGCCGGTCTCCTCGCCTTCGTCGCCGCGTTCGTGGTCGGCGCCTTCGTGGCGGACCTGTCCACCGACGAAGTCGTGGCGGTCTTCCCCGGCGGGCTCTTCCTGATCCTCGTCGGCGCCACGCTGCTCTTCGGCATCGTGCGCATCACCGGGACGATCGACCTGCTCGCGCACTGGGCCGAGTGGCTCGCCGGCGGGCGGCGGCTGCTGGTCCCGGTCCTGATGTTCGCGCTCACCGCGATCCTGTCCTCGGCGGGCGCGTTCACCCCGGCCGCGATCGCGATCGTCGCCCCCGTGGCACTCGCCCTCGGGTCCCGGTTCGCGATCAGCAACCTCGCGATGGGGCTGGTGGTCGTGCAGGGCGCGAACGCCGGCGCCTTCTCCCCGGTCAACCCCTTCGGCGTGCTGTCGAACCAGATGCTCGACGACGCGGGGGCCCCCGGCAAGACCCTGCAGCTCTACCTGCTGTGCCTGGCGTTCAACGCGGTGCTGGCCGTCGTCGCCTTCGTCGTGGTCCAGGGGCTGCTCTCCTGGCGCCGGAAGCGCTCGGGGGTCGCCGGGGCCGCCGCGGCCACGGCGGCCCCGGCGAGCGCCGATCCGGACGTGCCGCGGGACGGGGCGGAGATCACCCCGATCCGGGTGCTGACCCTGGTCGGACTCGTGGCCCTGCTCGTGCTGACCACGGGCTTCGGGGTCGACGTGGGGGTCGCGACGCTGACCATCGCGCTGGTGTTGATCCTGGTGCGCCCCTCGGTGCAGGACGAGGCCATCAAGGCGATGCCCTGGTCGGCGATCCTGCTGGTCACGGGGATCGTCACGTACGTCGGGGTGTTGGAGGCCATGGGTGCCCTGCAGGACCTGCAGGACGGGATCGAGGAGATCGGCAACGGCTCGCTCGCGGCCCTGGTGGTCTGCTACGTCGTGGGCGTCGTCTCCGCCTTCGCCTCGACGACGGGCACGCTGAGCGTGATCAGCCCGGTCGTCGTACCGATCGCCATGGACCCGAGCGTGACCCCGCTCGGCGTGATCGCCGCGCTCTCGATCAGCTCGTCGGTGGTGGACACGAGTCCCATGTCGACCAGCGGCGCGCTGCTGATGGCGAGTGCCGAGCCGGAGGACGAGCGGGTCTTCTTCCGGTCCCTGCTGCTGTGGGCCATGGCGATGGTCCTGCTCGTGCCGCCCCTGGTGTGGCTCGTCTTCGTGCAGCTGGCGTGACCCGGCGCCGAGCGTCGAGCGGCGAGCCACCGGCCGATACCCTTCTCGGGTGACTGACATCGAGATCGGCCGGGCCAAGCGGGCTCGCCGCGCCTACTCCTTCGACGACATCGCGATCGTGCCCTCGCGGCGCACCCGCGACCCCGAGGAGGTCAGCGTCGCCTGGCAGATCGACGCCTACCGCTTCGA
>JAOPYB010000056.1 GCA_025964835.1 Nocardioides sp.
AGCTGCTGCTGCTCGGCGTGGGCAGCTTGGGGATCAGCCAGCCCAGGAAGGCGTCCGTGCTCCGGGTCTGCAGGTAGATCCGGCCCGGGCCGGTCAGGTCGCAGACGAGGCCCTCGCCCGAGAACAGCGTCGACTTCCAGTTGCCGACCTTGCGGACGTTGTAGGTGATGCCCTCGGTCCAGGCGACCATGTGGCCGGTGTCGACGGTGTAGCTCTGCCCGGCCGCCAGGTCGATCGCGTGGATGGCGCCGTAGCTGGACAGCACCAGCTCGCCGGTGCCCGAGACGCGGAGCATGAAGAGGCCCTCGCTCGAGAAGAAGGTCTTGCCGCCACCCCACTTGGTGTCGACCTCGATCCCGCTCGACGACGCGAGGAACGAGCCGGACTGCACGAAGAGGGTGGCACCCTGCAGCGGCCAGGACACGATGTCGCCCGGCAGGGCGGGTGCGACGTACAGCTCGGCGCCGTCGGCCTGGGCGGTGTAGGTGTTCATGAAGAACGACTCGCCGCCGAGCACGGCCCGCCTCAGACCCTTGAGCACACCACCCTGGGTGGAGGTCTCCATGGCGATGCCGGGGGACATGGCGAGCATCGCCCCGGACTCGGCGCGGACGGCCTCGCCAGCCTGCATCGTGAGCTTCGCGGTGGCGTAGGCCGGGCTGTACATGACTTCGGTCTGCATCGGGTTCTCCCTGTGGGCGGCCCCGAGATGGTGGCAGGTCCCAGCGTAGTGGTCAGCCCCAGACCTCGTCCGCGAGTTCGACGAGGAGCGCCAGCTTGGCCTTCTCCTGGTCGACCGAGAGCGAGTTGCCCTCGAACGTGGACGAGAACCCGCACTGCGGCGAGATGCAGACCTGTTCGAGGTCGATGTACGCCGACGCGTCGTCGAGCCGGGCCTTGAGGGTGTCCTTGGACTCGAGCTCACCGTGCTTGGTGGTGACCAGCCCGAGTACGACGAGCTTGTCCGGCGGGACGTGCCGCAGCGGCTCGAAGGTGCCCGAGCGCTCGTCGTCGTACTCCATGAAGAAGCCGTCGACCTGGAGGTCGTTGAACAGCGCCTCGGCCACGAAGTCGTAGCCGCCCTCGGCCACCCAGGAGTCGCGGAAGTTGCCGCGGCACATGTGCGTGGTGACGGTCAGCCCCTCGGGGCGACCGGCCAGTGCCTCGTTGAGGTGCCGGATGTAGGCCTCGTGGAGGTGCTCGGAGTCTTCGCCGCGCTCGGCCATGGTGCGGCGCTGCTCGGGGTCGTTGAGGTAGGCCAGCGAGGTGTCGTCGAGCTGGAGGTAGGTGCAGCCGAGGTCGTGCACGCGCCGCACCTGCTCGCGGTAGGCGGCGGTGAGGTCGGTCCAGAAGGACTCGGTGTCGGGGTAGACGTCGCGGTCGATCGCGGCTGCGCCGCCGCGGTAGTGGACCATGCTCGGCGACGGGATCGTCAGCTTGGGCGTGACGCCGTCGCCCACGTGCTCGCGCAGGAACGTGAAGTCGTCGCCGAAGATCGTCTCGGTCAGCCCCAGCCGGCCGTCGACCTTGAGCGCGGCGGGCGTGAAGTCGAGCTCACCGGCGGCGTTCTTGAAGTGCACGGCGAGGTTGTCCTGGGCCTTGCTGATGCCGTCCAGGCGGTAGATGAAGTCCATGTGCCACGACCCGCGGCGGAACTCCCCGTCGGTGGCGGACTGCAGGCCGGCCTCGCGCTGGAGCGCGATCACCTCCTCGATCGCGGCGTCCTCGATACCGCGCAGCTCGGCGTCGTCGATGGCGCCCGCTGCGTGGTCCTGACGGGCCCGGAGCAGGTGGCGGGGGCGGAGCAGGCTGCCGACGTGGTCGGCGCGGAAGGGCGGGGTGGTGCGGAGCACGGGTTCCTCCTCGATAGGACGTCGTCCTCCCACTATGTCTCACCCCACCGTAGGGGCACCCTGCGAGACTTCGCGCATGCAGCGACCCCTCACCCTCGTCACCGGCGGCACCCGCGGGATCGGCGCCGCCACCGCGCTGCGGCTCGCGGCCGACGGGCACGACCTGGTGCTCGGGTACGCCACCGACGACGACGCCGCCGAGGAGTGCCGGCTGGCCGCCGAGGACGCCGGCGCCCGGGCCACCACGGTGCGGGCCGACGTCTCCGACCAGGCCGGCGTGCACCACCTGTTCAGCCGGGCCACGGAGCGCGGCCGCCTCACCGGCGTCGTGAACAACGCCGGCGCGACCCTGCACCTCGGCCCCCTCGCCGAGACCCCGGTCGACGTCATCCGGCGCACGGTCGACCTCAACCTGACCGGCGCGCTGCTGGTCGCCCGGGCGGCGGTCCGCGCGCTCGGCACGTCGTACGGCGGCCGCGGCGGGGTGCTCGTCAACGTGAGCTCCGGGGCGGCGACGCTGGGGGCGCCGGGGGAGTACGTCCAGTACGCCGCGGCCAAGGCCGGTGTCGACGCGATGACCGTGGGGCTGGCCCAGGAGGTGGCCGACCAGGGCATCCGGGTGGTCGGCGTCGCGCCCGGGCTGGTCCGCACCCGGATCCACGCGGACGCCGGGGACGCGGGGCGCCTCGAGCGGGTGTCGGCCCGGATCCCGCTCGGCCGACCGGGGGAGCCCGGGGAGATCGCCGACGCGATCGCGTGGCTGATGAGCGACGCGGCGGCGTACGTCACCGGCACCACGCTCCGCGTCGCCGGCGGGCGCTGACACGTTGGCAGAACCTGCCAGCGAATGCCGGCTTCGTTGGCCGGAGTTGCTGGTGTGTGCGCTTCCGGCGGTCGTTAGGTTCGACGCATGAGGGTCCTGCTCGCGCTCGGCGGAAACGCCATG
>JAOPYB010000066.1 GCA_025964835.1 Nocardioides sp.
CGATCGTCCGGATCACCCAGCTGGCCCGGGCCGCGGGCATCCACCTGGTGCTCGCCACCCAGCGCCCGAGCGTCGACGTGGTCACCGGACTGATCAAGGCCAACGTCCCCTCGCGGCTCGCGTTCGCGACCTCGTCGGTGACCGACAGCCGGGTCATCCTCGACCAGCCGGGCGCCGAGAAGCTCGTCGGCCAGGGCGACGGGCTCTTCCTGCCCATGGGCTCCTCGAAGGCCGTGCGTGTCCAGGGCTCCTGGGTCACCGAGGCCGAGATCGCCCAGGTGGTCAAGCACTGCAAGAGCCAGCTCGAGCCGACCTACCGCGACGACGTCACGGCCCCCGCCGCGAGCCGGCGGGAGATCGACGACGACATCGGCGACGACATGGACCTGGTCATCCAGGCGGTCGAGCTCGTGGTGTCGACCCAGTTCGGCTCCACCTCGATGCTGCAGCGCAAGCTGCGGGTCGGCTTCGCGAAGGCCGGGCGCCTGATGGACATCATGGAGAGCCGTGGCGTGGTCGGGCCCAGCGAGGGCTCGAAGGCGCGCGACGTGCTGGTCAAGCCCGACGAGATCGACGGTGTGATTGCGACCCTGCAGGGGGAGATGTGAGCCAGGCCCGAGCAACCCAGACGCACGACGAGCACGAGCACGTGCCGGTGACCGAGCCGCTCGGTCTCGCGCCGGACCCGGTGGAGGTGCGCCGCAACGCCGGCGTCGCCGTCCTGGTCGGCGCGGTCGCCTCGGCGGTCGCCATCGCCTACCTCGCCCGGGCCAGCAGCACCGGTTCCTGGCTGGACTGGCTGCTGTTCGTGGTGATGGGCGCCCTCGGCGTCGGCCACCTGGTCGCGTTCGTCGACGCCCGCACGCCGCTGCTGGTCGCCGACACCCAAGGCGTCCGGATCCGTCTGGGCCGCACCTGGCGCGGTATCCCGTGGGGCGCCCTCGCGCACGTCGAGCACCTGCCGCGCCGCGGACCGCTCCACGACGGCCGCCTGGTGCTCGTCGCCCGCAACCCCGAGCGGGTGCTGGGGGAGCTGGACCCGAGGGGCCGGCGCCAGACCCGCTTCGCGGAGAGGCTGTACGGCGCCCCGTTCGCCGTGCCGCTCGCCCTGTCGACCCGGGTGTCCGGAGCCGGACCCGACCTGACCCAGGCCCTGGTGCGCCTGGCGGGCGACCCGGCCCTGGTGCTCGAGGTGGTGCCCGAGTTGGTGCCCGAGGAGGGACCCGAGCCCGAGCCGTTCGACGAGCCCGACCAGCCCGACCAGCTCGATGCCGACACCTCGGAGCGGCCCCGCCGCTGGCACGACCCGCGGCCCGCGATCGCGCTCGGCATCGGCGCCCTGTCCAGCGCGCTTCAGCGCCGGCGCGACGAGGCCGAGGCCGCCCACGTGGCGGCGTCCGTGGCCGAGCTCGTCCGTCGCGAGGCGGAGGAGGGCGAGCCGACGGTCTCGATGTCGATCGTCGCCAGCGCGACGCCGAGCCCGTTCCGCCAGCCGGTCACCGCCGCCCGTGCGGAGGTGCACCACGAGCTGACCCTCGGTGCCACCGCCCTGGCCAAGGACCTCGCCGGACAGGACACCCGTCGAGAGCTGCCCGAGGCGCGCGAGCTGCGCCGCCCGGGCTCCGTCAACCTGGTCGAGGACACCGTCCTGTGGGGCGACCGCGTGCGTCCGATCACCCGTGCCGGCGACAGCATCGCCCCGCTGGTCATCGACGACTTCGCGGTCGAGCCGGCCGACGACCCCGTCGTCGGGCCCGAGCTCGCCGCCGCCCGCACCCGGTTGGGTCTCACCGTCGACCAGCTGGCCGACCGCACCCGCATCCGTCCGCACGTGATCGAGTCGATCGAGGTCGACGACTTCGTGCCGTGCGGCGGCGACTTCTACGCCCGCGGCCACCTGCGCACCCTGGCCCGCGTGCTGGGCATCGATGTCACGCCGCTGCTGACGTCGTACGACGAGCGCTACGCCGACGCCCCGATCAACCCGCGCCGCGTCTTCGAGGCCGAGCTGGCGACCGGTGCCCACGGCTCGATCCGCAGCACCCGCGGCGGCCCCAACTGGTCGGTGCTCATCGCGGCCGTGATGGCCGTCGTGCTGATCTGGTCGATCGCGCGCCTGGTCATGGACAGTGCCGTCGACCTCACGCCCGCCACCCAGCTCAACGGGTCGGGTGGCCCCGCCAACAGCCTCTCGCTGCTCGGCGACCCGGTGCCGGTCCTGATCACCGCGGCCGGTGGCGGAGCGCACGTGGTGGTCCGCGACGGCGAGGGGAAGGTGGCCTTCAGCGGCGACCTGGCGTTCGGCGAGAGCCGCTCGATCAAGGGCGTCGCGACCCCGATCCGGATCCAGTCCTCCGACGGCGCGCTCGTGGTCTCGGTCGACGGCGAGGACCGGGGCGCCCTGGGCGCCGAGGGCCAGCCCGCGGAGAACACGTTCACGGTCCGCTCCGACAAGGGCTGAGGCGCCCGCCGGTCCCGCGAGTTCGCCCCGGGGTGGCCCGGCCGTCATACTCGGGGACGACCATGACTTCCACTGACACCCACTCTGCCCCAGCCCCGACGAGCGCGCCGACCACCGTGGCGATGGTGACCCTCGGCTGCGCCCGCAACGAGGTCGACTCCGAGGAGCTGGCCGGTCGGCTCGAGGCGGACGGCTTCCTCCTCGTCGACGACCCGGCCGACGCCGACACGGTCGTCGTCAACACCTGCGGCTTCGTCGAGGCGGCCAAGAAGGACTCGGTCGACACGCTGCTGTCCGCGGCCGACCTCAAGACCACCGGGCGCACCCGCTCCGTCGTCGCGGTCGGGTGCCTCGCCGAGCGCTACGGCAAGGACCTCGCCGAGTCGCTGCCCGAGGCCGACGCCGTGCTCGGCTTCGACGACTACCCCGACATCGCGGCCCGGCTGCGCTCGATCATGGCGGGCGAGGCGCACCCCGCCCACACCCCCCAGGACCGGCGCCGGCTGCTCCCGATCTCCCCCGTCGAGCGCGCGGTCTCGACCGCCGCCGTCCCGGGGCACGCGTCCGGCCCGGCGTCCCTGCGCCGTCGCCTCGACGGTGGCCCGATGGCCCCCCTCAAGCTCGCGAGCGGCTGCGACCGGCGCTGCTCGTTCTGTGCCATCCCCGCGTTCCGCGGCTCGTTCGTGAGCCGCCGCCCCAGCGACGTGGTCCAGGAGGCCCGCTGGCTGGCCACCCAGGACGTCCGCGAGCTCTTCCTGGTGAGCGAGAACTCCACGTCGTACGGCAAGGACCTGGGCGACCTGCGGCTGCTCGAGACGCTGCTGCCCGAGCTGACCGCCATCGAGGGCGTCGAGCGGGTGCGCGTGTCCTACCTCCAGCCCGCCGAGACCCGGCCCGGCCTGATCGAGGCCATCGCGAACACCCCCGGAGTGGCGCCGTACTTCGACCTCTCCTTCCAGCACGCCAGCGCGGGGGTGCTGCGCCGGATGCGCCGCTTCGGCGACCCCGACAGCTTCCTCGGCCTGCTCGACCGGGTCCGGGCCCTCGCGCCCGAGGCGGGGGTCCGCTCCAACGTGATCGTGGGCTTCCCCGGTGAGACCGAGGACGACCTGGCCACCCTGTGCGACTTCCTCGTGGCCGCCCGGATGGACGTCACCGGCGTCTTCGGCTACTCCGACGAGGACGGCACCGAGGCCGCGTCCTACGAGGGCAAGCTCGACGAGGACGAGGTCCGTGCCCGTGCCGAGCATGTGACCGGTCTGGTCGAGGAGCTCAACGCCCAGCGGGCGGAGGAGCGCATCGGTCAGGTCGTGCACGTGCTGGTGGAGTCGCTCGAGGACGGCGTCGCCGAGGGTCGCGGAACCCACCAGGGTCCCGAGGTCGACGGCACGACGACGCTCGAGGAGCTCCCCGACGGCGCCCGGATCGGCGACATCGTGGCGGCGCTCGTCGTCGCGACGGACGGTGTCGACCTGATCGCCCGGGCGAGCGGAGACGACGCGTGAGCGACACCCAGGCGGAGAGCCAGGGCAGCAACTGGAACCTGCCCAACGCGCTCACCACGCTGCGTATCGTGATGGTCCCGTTCTTCGGGTGGGCGCTGCTCGTCGACGGCGGCGACTCGGTGCTGTGGCGCTGTGTGGCCTACGGCCTCTTCGTGATCGCGATGATCACCGACAAGATCGACGGCGACATCGCGCGGGCCCGCAACCTGGTGACGAACTTCGGCAAGATCGCGGACCCGATCGCGGACAAGGCGATCACCGGGATGGCGTTCGTCGGTCTCTCGATCGTGGGCGACATCTGGTGGTGGGTCACGATCCTGGTCCTGCTCCGGGAGTGGAGCGTCACGCTGCTGAGGCTCTCGGTCCTCAAGCACGTCGTGATCGCGGCGGCCCGGAGCGGCAAGATCAAGACGACCCTCCAGGCACTGGCCCTCGGGGGGCTCGCCCTGCCCCTCCGCCAGGTCGACGGGTCCCTCGACACGATCGGCAACGTGCTCTTCTACGCGAGCCAGGTGCTCCTCGCCGGGGCGGTCGCGATGACCATGTGGTCGGGCTACGAGTTCTTCCGCGACGTACGTCGCCAGCGCCGCCTCGTGAGTGGCAACTGATCACAATTTGTTGACACGAAGTTCATCACTTCGTGTGGAATCTCCGGCCCCGAGCCGGGTTAAGGTGACGCGGTTCACCCCTTGACCCTCTCGGCCGAAAGGTTTCACACGTGCCCTCCTCTTCTCGGGTTCGATGGGGCGCGCGCGCCCTCGTCGCGTCCGCCGGCGCCGCCCTGGTCGCCTCCTCGCTGGCCCTGGTCGCCGCCCCGGCACACGCCGCTCCGGTCGACCTCACGATCCTCGCGATCAACGACTTCCACGGGCGCATCGACGCCAACACCACCAAGTGGGCCACGACGATCGAGACGAT
>JAOPYB010000078.1 GCA_025964835.1 Nocardioides sp.
GAGGTGCGGATCGAGCTGCCCGTCGACGCCCACCTGCCGCACGGCTACATCCCCAGCGAGCGGCTGCGCCTCGAGATGTACAAGCGGCTGGCCGAGGTGCGGGCCGACGAGGACATCGACCTGCTCCGCGAGGAGATGATCGACCGCTACGGCGAGCCGCCGCAGGAGGTGGCGTCGCTGCTCCTGGTCGCCCGGTTCCGCGCCCGGGCCCGGCAGGCCGGCATCGGCGAGGTCACGATCGCGGGCCGGAACGTCCGGTTCGCACCGGTCTCGCTGCCCGAGTCGCGCGTCGTACGCCTGATGCGGATGTACCCCAAGAGCATCGTGAAGACCCAGGTCGACACCATCCTGGTGCCGCGTCCGCAGACCGCCGTGGTGGGCGGTAGCCCCATCACCGGGGTGGCTTTGCTTGAATGGGCCCGGTTGGTCATCGACAGCGTGATCGATCCGCCCGACGCGCAGCCCAAGAAGGAGCCCTCGTGAGCAAGTCCGTGCGACCGCTGGTCGGCCTGGTGGCCGTGTCGGCCCTCCTCGCGTCGGGGGTGCTGTCGGGGTGCGGCGTGGCCGGCACCGACTTCCAGCCGGGCGTCGCGGCCCGGGTCGGCGACTCGACCGTCAGCTCCGACAAGGTGGAGCAGCTCGTCGCCGGCTACTGCTCGGCCATCGAGGACCAGCTCAGGACCAACAAGACGATCGTGCCGCAGAGCTACCTCAGCAGCGTGATCGCCGGTGAGCTCGCGATGGTCGAGGCCGCGCGCCAGCTGGCCGACCAGTACGCCGTCGAGGCCGGCAAGGACTACGACCAGAAGGTCGCGCAGCTCGAGGGCGCGGTGACCGCGCTGAAGCCGGACGAGCAGACGGCCGTGGTCGAAGTCGAGTCCGCGGCGTCGTACGTCAGCTCCGTGGTCCAGGCGGTCGGCACCCAGCAGCTCGCGGCCGCCGGCACGGCGAAGCCCACGTCCGACGCCGCCACCGCCGCCGGGCAGAAGGCACTCGTGGCGTGGCTCGACGACCACGACGTCAGGATCGACCCGAAGTTCGGGATCGCGATCAAGGACGGTCAGGCCGTCCCCGACGACACGAGCCTCTCCTACGCCGTCGGCACGACCGCCAAGTCCGGGCAGGCCACCACGCCCGACCAGGCGTACGCCGGCGCGCTGCCCGCCGCCCACCGCTGCGGCTGAGGCGGCGACCGACGTCATGGCCGAGCCCGGGTCCGGTGCCCCGCTGGTCGCGTTCCTCGACGACATGCGCCGGCTCCGGGCCGAGTGCGGCTGGAAGCGCGAGCAGACCCACCGCTCGCTGGCGCGCTACCTGCTCGAGGAGACCCACGAGACCCTCGAGGTCCTCGACGCGTGGGACACCGCTCCCGATCCCGCCCACCTCTGCGAGGAGCTCGGAGACCTGCTGCTGCAGGTCTACTTCCACGCGGTGATCGCCGAGGAGTCCGGCGCGTTCACGATCGACGACGTCGCGCGCGGGATCAGCGAGAAGATGCACCGCCGCAACCCGCACGTGTTCGGGGACGACGGCGAGCGGCCGGTCCACGCGGACGCCGCCGCGGTCAACGACGCGTGGCAGGAGATCAAGGCAGGCGAGAAGGAGCGGGCGTCGGTCACCGACGGCCTCCCGCCCAGGCTGCCGGCCCTGCTGCTCGCCGACAAGGTCCTCGACCGGCTGGCGCGTGCCGAGCCTTCCCCGGTGGTCGAGGAGGTTGCACAGCAACCGTCTCGAAACCCCGGATCGATCGGCGAGCGGCTGCTGGCGCTCGTGGCCGAGGCCCGTGCGGCCGGCGTCGACCCCGAGCAGGCGCTGCGCGACGCCGTACGCGCCCGGGTCGCGGGCTGACCGACCGACCTAGGAGCCGTCGGTCCAGATGCTGGCCTCGCCGTCGGCTGCGGCCATCTCCCCGAACACGATCGACTGGGTCTCGGCGTCGCTGGTGTAGGGCAGGAAGATCTCGAACGTGACGCCGTCGCGGTGCTCCATCTCGATGCGGAGCGCGTCGGCGTCGTCCTCGAGCAGGACGTCGCTGACGAAGGCGGCCGCCCGGCCGGACCGGGCCGACTCGCGCGCCGCCACCCGGAGGTTCTCGAGCACGTCCTCGGGCTCGGGCTCCTCGCCCTCGTCGGGCTCGAAGGCGAGGATGTCGATCTCGCCGCTCTCTGAGACCGCGGCGGCGAAGGGGTACATGCCGCCGTGCTCCACCAGCTGCTGCTCCGCGAACTCGATCGCCGCGTTGAGCAGCGCGTCGAGGTCGTCTTGTGCCGTCGCCGAGGTCGTGTCGCGCCAGGAAGCCATGCGCCACAGCCTCTCAGACCGGTGGGTGCTCCCGGAATCGGCGTCGCCCCGGGGCTAGGCTGAAGCGACCTCGACCCCGCAGACGCACCAGGAGCAACACGTGGCATCCATCGAAGCTGTCGGCGCCCGCGAGATCCTCGACTCGCGCGGCAATCCCACCGTCGAGGTCGAGGTGTTGCTCGACGACGGTGCCTTCGCCCGCGCCATGGTGCCCAGCGGCGCGTCCACCGGTGCCTTCGAGGCCGTCGAGCTCCGCGACGGCGGCGACCGCTACCTCGGCAAGGGCGTCGAGAAGGCCGTGGCGGCCGTGATCCAGCAGATCGGTCCGGCCGTCGAGGGCCTCGCCGCCGACGACCAGCGGGTGGTCGACCAGACCATGCTCGACCTCGACGGCACCCCCAACAAGGCCAACCTCGGCGCCAACGCGATCCTCGGCGTCTCGCTCGCCGTGGCCCGGGCCGCGGCCGACTCCGCGGGGCTGCCGCTCTACCGCTACGTCGGTGGGCCGAACGCCCACCTGCTGCCGGTCCCGATGATGAACATCCTCAACGGTGGCTCGCACGCCGACTCCAACGTCGACATCCAGGAGTTCATGATCGCGCCGATCGGCGCCCCCACGTTTCGCGAGGGGCTGCGCCAGGGCGCCGAGGTCTACCACGCGCTCAAGTCCGTGCTGAAGCAGAAGGGCCTCTCCACCGGTCTCGGCGACGAGGGCGGCTTCGCCCCGAACCTCGACTCCAACCGGGCCGCGCTCGACCTGATCGCGGAGGCGGTGGCCGCCGCCGGCCTGACCCTCGGTCGCGACATCGCGCTGGCCATGGACGTCGCGGCCTCGGAGTTCTGTCACGACGGGGTCTACTCCTTCGAGGGCGGCTCCAAGTCGGCCGACGAGATGACCGCCTACTACGCCGACCTCGTCGCGTCGTACCCCATCGTCTCGCTCGAGGACCCGCTCGACGAGGACGACTGGGACGGCTGGAAGGTCATCACCGACCAGCTCGGCACCAGGACCCAGATCGTCGGCGACGACCTCTTCGTCACCAACGTCGAGCGCCTGCAGCGCGGCATCAGCGGCGGCCAGGCCAACTCCCTGCTCGTCAAGGTCAACCAGATCGGCACGCTCACCGAGACCCTC